>JACCVZ010000157.1 GCA_013697905.1 Nocardioidaceae bacterium | reverse complement strand
TGCTCGCCGATCGCGTCCGACACGAGGTCGAGAATCGAGGCGTGTCTCCATTGCCCTTCGAGGTCGATCTCCGAGCCGTCGCGGGCCGGCACGACAGTGGTCCCGAGTGCACGGGCGGCGTCGAGCTCTCGCCGGCCTATTCCGAGATGAACGACCCGGTGGTCCAGCGTGAGCGGTTGATGGCTCAATCATTGTTGGCAGCTCTAGGAGACACCGAAGCAATGGACCTGGACGAAAGCTTCCTGCGTGCATTGGAGTACGGCATGCCTCCTGCAGGCGGGATGGGCATGGGAGTAGACCGGCTGGTCATGCTCTTCTGCGGCGTAGGTATACGTGAGTCAATTTTGTTTCCCACAGTCCGGCCTGAGTCCTAACGAGACCAGCACTGGAAATCTTTTTCAGCCGAGTCGCCGAGCGATGCATTTGCTGTTAAAGTGGGCGATCCCTCGAAGTTGAGAAAGGAGTCCAGCATGGCTCAGCGTGTACATGTCATTCTCGAAGATGACGTGGACGGCAGCAGCGCCGATGAAACCGTCACGTTCGGGCTCGACGGTGTCACTTACGAAATCGATCTTTCAGCCAAGAACGCCGAAAAGTTTCGTGAGTCAATGGCCAAGTACATTGGTGTCTCCCGTCGTGGCGGCCGTGGAGCTGGCGCCCGGAGATCGCGGCGTAGCAAGTCCGGCGGTCCCAGCCCCTCCGACGTCCGCGACTGGGCACGCGCCAACGGCTTCGTGGTGTCGGACCGGGGACGTGTCTCTGCTGAGGTCCGCTCCGCGTACGACGCCGCGCACTGACTGGGCGTTCGGTCTGATCTCGCGCCTCCCCGCCGTCACGGGCGAGCCGTCGGCGCCGACAGCCATGCTCGCTGCGCGCCGAAGTTCGCGGTCGGCGTAAAGCCGACCGATTTGCCACACCCACGGAACATCGCCGGTGTGTCAACGGTTGTGACGATCGTCTGCTTGTTGTCGGTGGCCGCCAGGCGTTGGTGGAGCGCCGACTAGCATGGGAGCAGAGCGCACGACTGAGGAGTGAGACGCATGTTCGAAAGGTTCACCGACCGCGCACGGCGCGTCGTCGTCCTGGCCCAAGAAGAGGCCCGGATGCTGAGCCACAACTACATCGGCACCGAGCACATCCTGCTCGGGCTCATCCACGAGGGTGAGGGCGTCGCGGCCAAGGCGCTGGAGAGCCTGAACATCTCGCTGGAGGCTGTCCGCGCGCAGGTCGAGGAGATCATCGGCCAGGGACCGCAGGCGCCCAGCGGTCACATTCCGTTCACGCCGCGCGCAAAGAAGGTTCTCGAGCTCAGCTTGCGCGAGGCGCTGCAGCTCGGCCACAACTACATCGGCACCGAGCACATCCTGCTCGGCCTCATCCGCGAGGGTGAGGGCGTCGCCGCCCAGGTGCTCGTCAAGCTCGGTGCTGACCTCAACCGAGTCCGCCAGCAGGTCATCCAGCTACTCAGCGGCTACCAGGGCAAGGAGACCGCGACTGCGGGCACAGCCACCGAGGGGGCACCGTCGTCGTCGCTCGTGCTGGACCAGTTTGGTCAGAACCTGACGCAGGCAGCCCGAGAGGGCAAGCTCGACCCGGTCATCGGCAGGGGCAAGGAGATCGAGCGGGTCATGCAGATCCTGTCCCGGCGGACCAAGAACAACCCCGTCCTCATCGGAGAGCCTGGAGTCGGCAAGACGACGATCGTCGCCGGCCTGGCCCAGAACATCGTCAAGGGCGACGTGCCCGAGACACTCAAGGACAAGCAGATCTACACCCTCGACCTTGGTGCGCTCGTCGCCGGCTCCCGTTACCGCGGTGACTTCGAAGAGCGGCTCAAGAAGGTGCTGAAGGAGATCCGCACCCGCGGAGACATCGTGCTGTTCATCGACGAGATCCACACACTTGTCGGCGCGGGCGCTGCGGAGGGTGCTATCGACGCCGCCAGCATTCTGAAGCCGATGCTGGCCCGCGGAGAGCTGCAGACCATCGGCGCCACCACGCTCGACGAGTATCGCAAGTACCTCGAGAAGGACGCCGCGCTGGAGCGACGTTTCCAGCCAATCCAGGTTGCGGAGCCGTCGATCGCCCACACGATCGAGATGCTGAAAGGCCTGCGCGACCGCTACGAGGCGCACCACCGCGTGACGATCACCGACGAGGCGTTGGTGTCGGCTGCCACGTTGGCAGACCGCTACATCAGTGACCGCTTCCTGCCGGACAAGGCGATCGACCTCATCGACGAGGCAGGGTCACGACTGCGGATCCGTCGGATGACCGCTCCGCCGGACCTGCGCGCGTTCGACGACAAGATCGCCGAAGTACGCCGCAAGAAGGAAAGCGCGATCGACGCGCAGGACTTCGAGCTCGCCGCCTCCCTGCGCGACGAGGAGAAGAAGCTCATCG
>JACCVZ010000132.1 GCA_013697905.1 Nocardioidaceae bacterium | reverse complement strand
GATGCGCTGTCTCCGAACGCGGTCGTCGTCGCGATGGACGGCTTCCATCTGGCGAACGCCGAGCTGCTCCGCCTCGGCAGGCGTGACCGCCAGGGGGCGCCGGACACCTTCGACGGCGGCGGGTACGTCGCACTGCTGCGCCGGCTCCGGGCGCCGGTGGAGCCGGTGGTCTATGCGCCGGCGTTCGACCGTGCCGTCGAGGAGGCCGTTGCCGGCTCCATCGCCGTGTCGGCCGACGTATCGCTGGTCATCACCGAGGGCAACTACGTGCTGCTTGAGGAGGATCCGTGGTCAGCCGTGCGGACCCTGCTCGACGAGGTCTGGTACCTCGACGGCGACGACGACGTACGGCTCGAGAGGCTCATCGCCCGCCACGTCCGGCACGGCAAGTCGACGGTGGAGGCCCGGGCGTGGGCCAACGGCACCGACGCCCGCAACGCCGTACGCATCACCGCGACCCGTCACCTGGCTGACCTGGTCGTGACCCCCCGGGAGCTCGGCTGACCTGAAGACGGTGAAACACAGAGGACCCGAGGACCCCCGGAAACCGGCCAACGCTCGTGAGCTCAGAGCTCGTCGTACTCGGGCCGTAGCGCCACCCAGTCTGAACAAGGCGCCACCTGTCACTCAGGGACTGGCGCCTTGCTGCTGAACTCATCGCGCTCCTCTGGCGTGATCCGAGCGATCCAGGACGGCGATGCGCCGGGCGCGCACCATGAGGGTCGCGGACGGCACCACGGTCCCGTTGATGTACGTCGATAGGCGCGACGCCGACGTACCCATCCTCGCCGCGAACGCACAGTTGGAGATGCCGGACTCGGCGACCAGCTGGCGCAGCTCAGCGGCCACCTCGGCACGCTCGGACTCCTCCATGCATTGCCGAGCGCGAGCCAACGCATCCTCCATCAGGTCCGCAACTCCATAGGGCCGCGAATGGCTCAGCACCTCGGCGATCTGCCGCGCGGTCCTGCCCCACGGATCTCGCTCGACCTCGGTCGCGATGCGCCGCCACCCTCGCCGATCGTGGCGTTCGCGACGATCGCTTTCCCGTGCGAGGTTCTGGTGCGGTTGGCGTCCCCTCCCCGGCCACTTCACCGGGCGGGTGTTGCGGGACGCTTGCCAGCTCGGAACCGCCTTGACCTGCGGCAATACCGATAAAGGCTCCTCTTGCGGTGCAGCGGGCACAGCACGCCTGCCGTCGATCCTGCGGCGATCCATCTGACGCCAAATCAGTGGTCTGCGTTGGCAGCGAGTGCTGTGCGGCAGCAGGTAGACGAACGTTGTGGGTAGACCGAGATTGATCACGATTCCTCGGTAAGTAGATGGCGGGATTGCCTGTCGCTCGGGTGTTCGCGTCGCGCCGATCAGTCATCGAGACCGATGCCGTGCCAGGTCACTGCTGCACGCAGAGGCTCCACCGACACGTCCGCCGTACGTTGCCGCCGACGCGGCTCGACCTTCCTGTTCGGATCGACGGCGGTGTGCGAGAGGTCGTGCCCCACAGCTTGTGCAGGAACTCCCAATGCTTGAAGGCGGCATCGAGATCGGCGGGTGAGTAGTAGGCCGTTGTGAAGTGCGGCGGAGCGCCGTTCCACGCGGGAGCGGCCTCAATGGCAACCGCGTGGATCATCCCCCCTCTATGTCGAAGGCGAACTGCTCGTCGCTCACAACGTCGCGCCCACGTCGAGGAGCCAGTTGGCCCAGGCGAGCGCGCCGCCGCCCCAGACGTACGGCTTGCCGATCTGTGTCTGCGCAGCGGCGATGAACGCGCCGGCGAAGCCCGCCGGCAGCGGCGCGCCACGACCGCTCGATGAGTTGCCGCACGAACCACTGGTCGTGCCCGTCGCCATCGCATCGAGGATTGCTTCGGCGACGGGTTCGAATGCGGCGTACCTGTCGGGGTAGGCGGAGACCTCGACCGCCTGGGCGGCGGCTCCCTTCGGGGGTGCACCCAGCCGTCGATGTCGCCCAGTCCTCGCGGCGAGCCGTGGTTGGGGCCACTCGGTCCGCCGTAGAACCGTCGAGGCGCTTCTGGTGTGCCGTGTGGACAACGGCGAACCGCTCGACGGGTGGCAGAGCGGGGTGCTGTGACGCCCGCTCAGCCAACTCTCGCCGCGACGAGCTCGCCCAGGACGCCGATCCCCTCCCGGATCTGGCGAGTGGTCACGTTGCCGAACCCGATGACCAGCGCGGCCGGCACGAGGTCACGGGAAGCCTCGTCGTCGGGCGTGACCCGGTAGTCGCTGAGTCCTCGTACGGCGATTCCTGCGGCGCGTGCGTGAGCGACGACTCGAGCCTCGTCCACCCTGGGCGGCAGGCGGAGCAGGACGTGTTGACCGGCGTCGAGGCCGGTGATGGTTGCGCCCGCCATGCTCTCGACCACGGCCGAGACGAGGGCGTCGCGGCGCTGGCGGTAGCTGTCCCGAACCCTGCGGAGGTGCCGGTCGAAACGACCGGTCTCGATGAGCCGCGCCAGCGCCGCCTGGTCGAGCTGGGGGACCCCCCGGCAGGAGAGGTACTTCTCGGTCAGGATGCCGTCGTGGAAACGCGGTGGCGTGAAAACCCAGCCGATACGGAGGGCGGGGGCCAGGGTCTTGCTGACCGATCCCAGTGCCACGACTCGGTCGGGCGCGAGGCCCTGGAGAGAGCCGACGGGTTGCCGGTCGTAGCGGAACTCGGCGTCGTAGTCGTCCTCGAGGATCACCCCGTCGACCTCGAAAGCCCATTGCACCAGCTCGTGGCGACGGGTCGGGCTCAGCACCGCCCCGGTCGGACACTGGTGGGCGGGCGTCAGCAGCACGGCGCGGGCGCCGCTGGCGCGCAGCTGGTCGACCCGGACCCCTTCTGCGTCGACGGCGACGGCTGACACCCGCAGGCCGGCACGTCGCGCGATGTGGTCATGGTCTCGCGGACCCGGGTCCTCCAGCCCGATCCGCTCGATGCCGTGCGCGACGAGGGCGCCGAGGACGAAGGTCAGCCCCTGTCGGAATCCGCCCACGACGATCGTGTGCGCGGGGTCGGCGCAGCCGGCTCGCACCCGCCGGTGGTAGCCGGCCAGCACCGCGCGAAGCTGCGCGTCGCCCTCGGCGGCGCCGTCGCCGAGGTCGACGGTTGGCATCGCCTTGATGGCATCGCCCAGCGCCCACAGCCAGTCGCGGGTGGAGAACGCACGCAGATCGGGTACGCCGTAGCCGAAGTCGATCTCAGGCATCGGGATCACGTGCGCAGGGTCCAGCTCGGCAGCCTCGGACGGGGTGGAGTCGCCTGACCCGGTCATCGCATCAGCGACCCGGGTGCCCGACCCGACGGTGGAGACGACATACCCTTCGGCCAGCAGCTGCTCGTACGCCGAGACCACCAGACCCCGGGAGACACCCAACTGGTCCGCCAGCTGTCGGGTCGAGGGCAGTCGCTCGCCGGAACGCAGCCGCTCGGACCGGATCGCGCGCCGAAGCGCCTCCTGGACCTGATGCCCCAGTGGCAGCTCAGCGGACCGATCCAAGGTGAGGGCGA
>JACCVZ010000065.1 GCA_013697905.1 Nocardioidaceae bacterium | reverse complement strand
GAGCAGGCTCGAGACGCCGAGCCGTCATACCAGGGTTTCGTCCACCATCCATTTCCCACCTGCTTCGTCTGCGGCACAGCTCGTGAGCCTGGCGACGCGCTTTGCCTGCGACCCGGCCGGCATGCACCCGGCCGCACCGCCTGCGCCTGGGTGCCGGACCCGCGACTCGGCAACCCCGACGGACTGGTCGCGCCAGAGGTCGTGTGGTCGGCGCTGGACTGTCCCGGGGGCTGGACGTCCGATCTCGAGCTGCGACCGCTCGTCCTCGCAACGATGACGGCCTGCCTTTTGGAGCCGGTGGCGGCCGGCGACAAGCACGTCGTGGTCGGGCAGCTGCTCGCTGAGCAGGGACGCAAGACGTTCACGACGTCGGCGCTCTACGACACCACCGGGCGCCTCCTCGCCCGTGCCGAGCAGGTCTGGATCGCGGTCGACCCCGACGTCTTCCAGCAGCTCACCAGTTGACCCGTCACAAACGCACCGTTGACCCGTCACAAACGCTCAGTTGCCCCGTCACAAGTGCCTGGTTGGGGTCACGGGGTGGGGTGCCGCGCGTCGTAGCCGAGGAACGCGCGCTCGCGAGCGCTGAAGAAGAGTACGCCGGCAACGCAGGCCAGGCCACCCCCGGCCAGCGCCAGTGTCGGAGTCGTCAACGCCGCGGTCGAGCCGGCGACGAAGTCGCCCATCCGCGGGCCGCCGGCAACCACGACGGTGAAGACTCCCTGGAGCCGGCCACGCAGGTTGTCCGGGGCGGCGACCTGCAGGATCGTCGAGCGGTACGCGGCGCTTACCATGTCTGCGGCACCGCTGAGGGCCAGGAACAAGACGCCGACCAACAGTGCCCGGGCAAACCCGAAGGCAGCCACCGCACCGCCGTACGCGATGACACAGAGCGCAATGGCCACCCCCTGCCGCCGGATCTTGCTGACCCAGCCGGAGAAGAGGAAGGCGAGCAGGGAGCCGATCGCCGGCGCCGCCTGGAGCAGCCCCACCGTCCGGACTCCGCCACCGAAGAAACCGCCGGCCACCGCCGGAAACAACGCCCGCGGCTGCGCCAGCACCGTCGCGCACATGTCGAGAATGAACGTCATCCGTAGGTTGCGGGCACCCCTGAGGAAGCGAAACCCCTCGACGACCGACCGCAGCCCCGGCCGCGTCGGCGCCTGCCCCTCGAGAGGTTGCGGAGGGATCGGAGGAAGCTTGAACAAGGAGTACACCGCCGCGGTGAACGTCACGGCATCGATCGCGTAGGCGAACGTGTACCCCTTCGCGCCGATCGCCACCGCGCCGAGCAACGGACCGACGGTGAAGCCCAGGTTGAACGAAGCCATGTTGAGCGCGTTCGCTGCCGGCAGCAGCTCCTTGCTGACCAGCCGCGGCACGATCGCCGCCCTCGTAGGATTCGTCACCGCGAAGCAGCCGGACTGCAGCGCCACCACGGCGTACAGCAGCCACACCGACTCCAGACCGGTCGCTGCCTGGACGACGAGAACCAGCGAAAGCGCCCACAGCCCCAGCGACGCTACGAGCGCGAGCTTGCGCCGGTCGACGGCGTCGGCGATCGCGCCGCCGTACAGGCCGAACGTGATCAGCGGCACCAGCGAGAACAAGCCGACCAGCCCCACCGAGAACGTCGAGCGGGTGAGCGCATAGACCTGGATCGCGATCGTCACCGCGGTCATCTGCTGCCCCAGCTGTGAGACCGTGTTGCCGATCCACAGCCGTCGGTAGTCGAGTGACTCCTGTAGGGGGCGCACGTCCGTGAGGGTCTTACGGAACGCGCTCGCCACGCCGCCACTGTAAGTGGGTGTCCACCGCCCGCCGACGCCAGCCCGGGCAGCCGGCGCCGGTTCGGCGGAAATCTCTTGTCCGACTCCGCGGCTCGACGTACGGTGAACGCACACATGAGAGGAGGTGGTCCCACAGATGAGTTCATGTTGGACTTGTGAGGTGGCTAGCCGCTAGGCAGTCGCAGACGTTGGACGGCGTAGCGAATTCCCGTTAGCTACCCGAGCCCGCGGGTGCCGGACCAGTCCATCCGGCCGTGGCACACCGGCCACGCCAGCCCGCGGGTTCGCCACGCCTGCAGCCGGTCGGGCGCCGGTACATTTTCGGGTATGACGACCGGACCCACCTCTCTCATCGCCTCGCTCCGCGTCGAGTACGCCGACCGTGGTCTGACCGCCGAGGACCTCGGGCCTGACCCGACCGCCGCCTTCGCAAAGTGGCACGACGCCGCCGCCACCGCGGGACTCCACGAGCCCAACGCGATGGTGGTGTCGACCGTCGACGGCAGCGCTGTGTCGTCGCGGATGGTGCTGCTCAAGGGCGTCGACCAGCGCGGGTTCGTCTTCTACACCAACACCGAGTCGCGTAAAGGCCATGAGCTGGCGGTGAACCCTGCGTGCGCGCTGCTCTTCCCCTGGCACCCGCTGGAGCGCCAGGTACGGATCGAAGGCACCGCAGCGCTGGTGAGCGCCGAGGAAGCAGACCGTTACTTCGCCAGCCGGCCGCGTGGCTCACAGCTCGGCGCGTGGGCGTCTCCCCAGTCCGAAGTCGTCTCCGGCCGCCCCTATCTGGCCGAGCGCTACCAGCACGAGGCCGACCGCTTCACGGACGCTGAGGTCGTACCGCGCCCTCCGCAGTGGAGCGGTTACCGGGTCCGGCCGCACCGAATCGAGTTCTGGCAGGGCCGACCCGGCAGGATGCACGACCGAATTGTGTTCGAACGGGTCGGCGACGAGACGTGGGCGGTCGAGCGCCTGGCACCCTGACAGATGCCGACCTCAGCCCGCGGTGAACAATGACCGGGGGAACCAGCACACGCCCCCCGGGACAAGGAGGCAGCATGGTCGAAGTGCACCACGGGCTCGAAGGCGTCGTCGCCTTCGAGACAGAGATCGCGGAGCCCGACAAAGAAGGTTCCGCGCTGCGCTACCGGGGCGTCGATATCGAGGAGCTCGTCGCCCGCGTGCCGTTCCAGAGGGTGTGGGGCCTGCTCGTCGACGGAGCCTACGATCCCGGGCTTTTGCCCGCAGAGCCGTACGCGATCCCGGTGCACTCCGGCGACATCCGTGTCGACGTGCAGAGCGCGATCGCGATGATCGCTCCCACCTGGGGCATGAGGCAGTTGTACGACATCGACGCCGCCCAGGCGCGTGAGGATCTCGCCCGGGCCGCCGTCATGGTGCTGTCGTACGTCGCCCAGGCCGCGCGCGGTGTCGGACTCCCGATGGTGCCGCAGGGCGAGATCGACCAGGCATCGTCGGTCACCGAGCGCTTCATGCGCCGTTGGCGGGGCGAGCCAGACCCCGACCACGTGAGGGCCGTCGACGCGTACTGGGTGTCGGCGGCCGAGCACGGAATGAACGCGTCGACCTTCACCGCCCGAGTCGTCGCCTCCACGGGTGCCGACGCCGCAGCCAGCCTCTCCGCTGCCGTTGGTGCGATGTCCGGGCCGCTGCACGGCGGCGCCCCCTCCCGGGTGCTCGGCATGATCGAGGCAGTGGAGAAGCGCGGAGACGCCGCAACGTACGTCAAGGAGCTCCTCGACAACGGCGAGCGGCTGATGGGCTTCGGCCATCGTGTCTATCGAGCCGAGGACCCTCGGGCGCGGGTACTCCGGCGTACGGCGCGGGAACTGTCGGCGCCTCGTTACGAGGTCGCAGAGGCGCTGGAGAAGGCTGCCCTCGCCGAGCTGCGTGAGCGGCGTCCCGACCGGGTGCTCGAGACCAACGTGGAGTTCTGGGCCGCGATCATCCTCGACTTCGCCGAGGTGCCTCCGCACATGTTCACGTCGATGTTCACCTGTGCGCGGACGGCGGGCTGGAGCGCGCACATCCTTGAGCAGAAGCTGACCGGCAGGTTGATTCGGCCCTCGGCGCACTATGTCGGACCGTCCGAGCGCAGCGCCGACTCGATCGACGGCTGGCACGACTCATGGTCGCAATGACAAGCCCCCGATCTGACCCGGGCCTCCCTGATACACAAGGCATGATGGCGAGCACCCAGCTCGAGATCCCGCCCGACCTGCTCCCCGGTGACGGCCGCTTCGGGGCGGGCCCGAGCAAGGTACGGGTCGAGTCGCTCGACGCTCTGGCGGCCACCGGGGCCACCTTGCTTGGCACCTCCCACCGCCAGTCGACGGTCAAGAACCTCGTCGGGCGAGTGCGCGAGGGACTGGCGCAGCTGTTCGAGCTGCCCGACGGCTATGAGGTGGTGCTGGGGAACGGTGGC
Source organism: Nocardioidaceae bacterium (assembly GCA_013697905.1). Classification (GTDB taxonomy): domain Bacteria; phylum Actinomycetota; class Actinomycetes; order Propionibacteriales; family Nocardioidaceae; genus JACDHG01. The sequence continues at coordinate 2,108 of JACCVZ010000065.1, read as the reverse complement.
GCCACCGCGTTCTGGGACATCGCCACGTTCGGGTTGATCCGCGAGCGCTGTCAGCACCTGTCATTCGGTGAGTTTTCCGCGAAGTTCGCGGCCGCGTCGGCGGCAGCGCCGTTCCTCGGTGACCCGTCGATACTGAAGTCCGCGCCCGGTACCCGCCCGGAGCCAACCGCCGAGACCGGCGTGGACGCGTACGCGTGGCCGCACAACGAGACGTCGACCGGAGTGATGGCACCCGTCCACCGGGTCGTCGGCGCCGACCCGGGTGCACTCGTGCTCATCGACGCCACGTCGGGGGCTGGCGGCCTTCCCGTCGACGTGAGCGACAGCGACGTCTACTATTTTGCGCCGCAGAAGTGCTTCGCCTCCGACGGTGGCCTATGGATCGCCCTGATGTCGCCGGCTGCCCTCGAACGGACGGCAGAGCTGAAGGCGTCCGGCCGCTGGGCTCCGGCTTTCCTCGACCTGCAGACCGCTGTCGAGAACTCCCGCGTCGACCAGACCTACAACACTCCGTCGCTGTCCACGCTGTTCCTCCTCGTAGAACAGACCGACTGGCTCAACGGGCTGGGTGGGCTGGCAGGTTCGGTGGCGCGGACCCGGGACTCGTCGTCGCGGCTGTACGCGTGGGCCGACGCCTCGGAGTACGCCACCCCCTTCGTGACCGAACGATCGGACCGGTCGCTGGTGGTCGGCACGATCGACTTCGACGAGTCGGTCGACGCAGCGGCTGTCGCATCGGTGCTGCGGGCCAACGGCATCGTCGACACCGAGCCCTACCGCAAGCTCGGCCGCAACCAGCTGCGGGTGGCGATGTTTCCGGCCGTCGACCCCGACGACGTGGAGGCCCTGACCGGTTGCATCGACTGGACGATCGCCCATCTTTGACCGCACGCTTCGGTCAGTGACCGTAGGCCGCCCGCAGCGCCGGGAGCAGCTCCTTCTCAGCGAGCGACAAGAAGTCGCACTGTCCCTCGTCACCCACCTGCACCAGGGCGACATCGGTGAAGCCGGCTTCGACGAACGGCCGCACGGACTCCACGATCGCGTCCACGTCCGGGCCGCACGGAATGGAGTCCGCGACATCGTCGGGGCGGACGAACTGGCTGGCGCCGGCGAACCCCGCCGTACCCGGTAGCTCGGCGTTGACCTTCCAGCCCCCACCGAACCAGCGGAACTGCTCGTGCGCACGCGTCACAGCGATGTCGCGGTCAGGGTCCCAGCTGACCGGCAGCTGTCCGATCTTGCGGGACGGGCCTCCGACGGCCGCGTCCCACTGCTCCAGCAGCTCGCGCTCGGGCTCGACCGCGACCAGGTGATCGACGAGCGGGGCGAACTCCGAGATCGACTGCGCACCCGACACCGCGACGGCGATCGGCACCCGCTGCTCAGGAAGATCCCACAGCTTGGCCGAGTCGACACGATAGTGGTCGCCGGCGAAGTTCACGTAGCCGCCATCGAAGAGTGACGAGATGATCTGGATCGCCTCGCGCAGCATCTCGTGCCGCACGTTCACGGGAGGCCAGCCGGCGCCGACCACGTGCTCGTTGAGGTTCTCGCCGGCGCCGAGCCCCAGGGTGAAGCGCCCGTCGGACAAGACCGCGACCGTCGCCGCCTTCTGCGCCACCACCGCGGGGTGGTAGCGCATGATCGGACAGGTCACGTATGTCATCAGCTCGACCCGCTCGGTCACCTGGCTGACCGCCCCCAGCATGCTCCAGGCGTACGCCGCATGACCCTGCTCGTCGAGCCAGGGGAAGTAGTGGTCACTCATCACCTCGAAGTCGAAACCCGCCCGCTCGGCGACCCCGGCATACTCCACCAGCTGCTTGGGGCCGGACTGCTCGGTCATCAGCGTGTAACCGAACCGGGGAGCGGTGCCGTCGTTCATCAGGTCTCCTCCTCGTCGACGTCGTCGCTGTTCGTACCCGCGGGCCGCTCGCCTACACCTGCACTGCCAGCTGTCGCTCGGGCCCGAGCGTGCTCGTGGATCAGGTACGTCGACGTCGTCGCGCCGCAGCGACCAACGTCACCAGTAGCAGCACGATGCCTACGCCGAGCCCGACCCGCATTCTCGGCGCCGACGAATGCGTCCTGGCGCGGGTGTGGTC
>JACCVZ010000094.1 GCA_013697905.1 Nocardioidaceae bacterium | reverse complement strand
ACTCTCACCTCAGCTGGTTCCGGTTCCTCCGACGTGAGGCTCACCATAGCCCTTCGGACCCACCCCCGTAAGACTGGCGACGACCTAGGAGGCTGCTGAACAAGGCGTCATCTGGGCGCTGTTGATGGTGTGGGTGGCGGGTGGGATGGCCATGGCCGTCGAGTGGCGAGTTTTGAGTCAGCATTCTGGGTGCGACTACGGGGTCGTTCCGCCCGCGTTTGCCTATCTTGAGCGGCCCCGAGGGCCGGCTGCCAGGGGGCCAGCCGTCTCTGCTCGGCCGGTCAGGTCAGGACCCAGGTTCCGTTCTCGATTGTGAGGCCCATGGCGAGGAGTCGGCGAAGGTTGAGGCCGGCGACGCGGTGATGGAGCCAGTTGTCGTTCTTCTCGATCCCGCGATATGGCACCCTGCGTGCGCCTCGGGTCAGCCACGCGATCGATCGCTCCACCATTGGGCGTTGGGTCCGGTAGGTGTGCTGGAAACCGGGATCGGCGGCGCGTTGGCGGTGCTCGCGCATGAGCTGGTCGTGCTCGTGCATCTTGATCGTTCGCCCCGAAGTCGATGCGGTGCACTGCTCGGCCAGTGGGCATCCGCGGCAAGCGGTGCCGAAGATCGCGTTGTTCTTCGCGGTGATCGTGCGGGTCACTCCGGCTGGGCAGGTCAGCGTGCCCGCGTCGGCGTCGTGGGTGAAGTCGTCGATGGTGAACCCGCCCTCGACCGCGGGCCGCAGCGGCCACGGCTTGAGCACCGGGGTCCACTTCCTGCCGTCCAGGGTCTTCAGCATGTCGCCGGTGGCATAGGCCGAGTCACCGAGCACCTCCACCTGCTGCCCCGCGGCTTGGCTGTCGGTGATGGTGGCGTCGGCGATGACCAAGTCGGCGCCCACGTTCGCATCCGAGTTCTCGCTCCCGCTGGCCTTGGTCAGCCGCACCGCAGTGGTCAGCCCGGTATCGGGTTCGACCACGATGTGGGCCTTGAACCCATCCTGGCGCCGCTCACGGGTCTTGTGCGCGTGCCGTGTGTCGGGATCCACGGTCGAGATCATCCGATCCGACGCCGTCCGGCGAGCGATCCGCCACCGGCCGTCAGTGCCATCGGAGTCCTCGGCCGGCTCGACGTCTTGACCGGCCACCAGCGCCAACAACGCGAGTGCCTCTGCCGGCTTCCCACCGCCCTTGGTGATCGCTTCGACATCGAGGGCCGTGAGCAGCGCGAGCGCATCGTTGACCAGTGCGGTGACCAGCTCATCGCGGGCCGCCTGGTCGTCCCAGGCGATCCGCGGCTTGCCCGGCTGGTCGTAGCCCTGCCCGGTCAACCTCGACAGCCGGCTGCAGTGACGGCCGATCAGCCCGGCGGCGCCGGGGACCTCGCGGCCGACCCGACGGATCTGGGCGATCAGCTGGGTCACCGTGTCCTGGCCGGCCACCGCGTCGTCGAGGACCGCGGAGTCCAGCGCACGGCGCTGCTTGCCGGCCACCGCACCCATCTCGGTGATGACGTCGCGGACCACCTCGAAGATCCGCTGCGGCCGGTCGCTGGCCGCCAACCGGCGCCGCCAGTAGGTCAACGCCGAGGAGTCGAAACCCTTCGCGTCGATCGCGTACCCACACGCCGCCTTCCACCGCAGGTCAAAGGTGAGCGCGTCGACCGCCTCCCGGTCGGAGTGGCCATACAGCGCCTGCAGCACAATCACCGAGGCGACCACCTCACCCGGGATCGAGGGCCTGCCCCGTCGCGAAGGAAACAGATCAGCGAACAGCTCCCCGGGGAACAACCGGTCGCGACGCCCCGCCAGCAACGCGAACACGCTGCCCGGCTCGAGCAGATGCCCAGCCACTGACTCCACATCCAGCAGCTCACGCTGCCGATCCGACTCACCCTGCATGACCCCAAGGATTTCAGGTCAGCCCCATCAGCCCCGTCCGCCACGCGGATTGTTCAGCAGCCTCCTAGGGGTGCCCGAGCGGCGTACGGTCGCCGCATGAGGAGCGCCCCGACAGAGGGTTCGAGCCGCTTCGTCGCCGGCGCGGCCGCTGTGCCGCGGTTCGCCCGCGGCCCCGTGCTTGCCGCGATGGCCGCGCTCGCTGTCGTGCTCACCGTGGCCAGCAACGACTACGGCTTCCACCGCGACGAGCTCTACTTCCGGATGCTCCGACCGGGATGGGGCTACGTCGACCAGCCACCGTTGACGCCGCTGCTCGTCCGCTTCCTGAGCCACCACGTGGCCGACGAGCCGTGGGTGGTGCGCATCCCGGCCACCCTCTACGCGGTGACCTCCGTCCTCGTGGTCACGCTCGTCACGCGCGAGCTGGGCGGCGGTCGCGGTGCTCAGGCGCTGTGCGCCTGGGCGTGTGCCTTCGCCACCAGCACTCTGCTGTTCGGGCACGTGATGCTGACGTCGTCGCTCGATCTCGTCGTCTGGCCACTCGTCAGCCTGCTGGTCATCCGTGCTGAGCTGCGCGCCGACCCACGGTGGTGGCTGGCCGTCGGGGTCGTGGTGGGCCTCAGCATGTACAACAAGCTCCTTGTCGTGATGCTGCTCGCGGCGCTGGTCGGTGGGCTCGCCCTCGTCGGTCCGCGCCCGCTGCTGTGGTCGAGATGGGTGCTCGGCTCCGCATGCCTGGCGTTGTTGATCGGAGCGCCCAACCTGTGGTTCCAGGCGACGCACGAGTGGCCGCAGCTCACCATGGGTCGGGCGCTCGCCGAGAACAGC
>JACCVZ010000015.1 GCA_013697905.1 Nocardioidaceae bacterium | reverse complement strand
TGCATGACGACGACATCTCGGCGCTGGTCGCGCTCGCCCAGGGCGGCATCCACGACCCTGCGGTCATGCCGTTCCTGTTTCCTGGACTGATGCCAAGGGCGACGAGCTGGCGCGCAACATGGCGCTGCACTACTGGCAGGGTCGTGGAGCCTTCTCGCCCGACCAATGGAGTCTGGAGTTCGTCGTACGTCATGAGGGCGCGGTCGTCGGGATCCAGGCGGTGGGAACCCGGAACTACCTGGTCACGAAGTCGGGTGAGACCGCTCGACGACTGAGCACCAGCCGGGCACCCAGATCTCGGGCGCGTGCGGGGTCTCCCAGGCGAGCAGTCAGAGCCCGAGGGAGCCCATGCCACGCTCCCGGGTAGTGGCGGCGCCGCGGAGCAGCGCCAGTGACAGCACAGCCGCGACCACGGCGCACACAGCGGCGCCCCAGAAGATTGCGTGAATCTGGGCGATGCCCGCCTCCTTGAGCACGTCGACGTACGCCGGGCACACCCGCGACGAGTGACAGACGTCGTCGATCGAGGGCTGCCGTGCCGAGACAGCATAGAAGCGACGCAACCCGATGGTGGTCAGGGCGGAGATGCCGACGAGCATCCCGACCATCCGGGCGACGACGACGAGCGCCGACGCGATGCCGTGCACGTCGGCGCGGGTGGCGGCTAGCAGCGCGGCGTTGACCGGTGCGATGGCCAGCCCGAACCCGAGCCCTGCAAGGACCAGCGGGACCGTCGCCGTCGGGCTCTCCAGGGACGTCTTGCCCCACTGGGTCATCCAGGCGAACCCGCCAGCGGCCGACACCATGCCCACTGCCGCGATGACGCCGACCGGGACGTGCCGGATCAGGTAGCCGCCGAGCAGGGCACCAACCGGCAGCGCGGCCAGCAGCCGCACCAGCACGAGCGCTGCGCCCAGCTGGGAGTTCGGGTACGTCGTGACGCGGGCGAAGACGGGGATGTCGACCAACGCCGCGATCAACGAGGCCCCGACGAAGAACGACACCAGGATCGCTCCCCACGCGGGTCTGGCGGACAGCGCCCCCCGGGGAACGAGTGGCGAGGCGGCGGTGCGCACCCGCCAAATGAACAGCGCGCCGGCTACGGCGCTGCCAAGCAGGAGATACGGCCCCAACGGCGAGAAGACCTGCACCTCGGGGTCTGCCGTCGCGAACGCCAGCACGATGCCGGCCAACGCCAGCCCAAGCAGTGCCGCGCCCGGCAGGTCGGCAGCCCCGCTCACCTCACGAAGGCCCCGCAGGTCGACTAGCGGACGCCGTGCCATGAGTTCCCTGACGAGGAACACCACCGCCACCACGTAGCAGGCGATCGCCACCGGGGTTGTCCAGCGCGTCTCGCCGGCGTAGGGAATGAAAGCCAGGCCGGTGGTCAGCCCCGAGCGCAGCCGCTCCGGCTCGGCCAGCACCAGGGCGAGCGCGACCACCGAGGTGACTCCGAGGAGCCCGCCCACAATGTCCGGCGCACCCCGCCGGATGTTGGTTCCGGTCGCGGTCGGCTTTGTGGCCCGGGCGAGCACGAGCAGGGCCGCGGCCAGCACCAGCCCTGCCGCCATGTTCAACCAGAAGATCGTCTGCCAGGTGGACACCGCGAGCACCGCGGCGCCGTACAGCGGACCCAGCACGCTGCCGAGCTCTTGTACGGCTCCCACGACGCCGAGCGGCAGGCCACGCCTTTCGGCAACCCAGATGTCAGCGACCAGGGCGAGGGTCGCCGGCACGAGGCCACCACCGCCCAGACCCTGGAGGAAGCGGCCGATCACCATCGAGACGAGGTCGTACTCCGTCGCGGTGACGAGCGAGCCGATGGAGAACACCACCAGGGACCCGACCAGTACCGGCACGCGGCCCCGCAGGTCGGCGATGCGGCCGATGAGCGGCAGCATTGCGATGTAGCCCAGCAGGAAGCCGGACACGATAGGCGCCGCCTTCTGCAGCTCGTCGATGTTGAGGCCGACCGAGGCCATCATGTTCGGAAGAGCCAGCACGACGACATAGGTGTCGGCTGCGGCAAACCCCACCGCCACGGCGGCGGCGACCAACAGCGCGCGTGGACCGAGGCCGACGCGCGCTGGGGAAGTTCTCACCGACCGGGTGCTCAGATCGGCGCCAAGATGTCGACCTTGTCCCCGTCAAGGTCGAGGCTGATCGAGTAGGTGACGTCGTCTGAACCGTCGTAGAACGGTCCGGTGATCTCGATGCTGTCGATGCGGTTGCCGTCAGTCAACGTGTAGCTGACGTCGAAGCCGTCGTCGCCAGACGACGGGAACACGGCCTTGACCGCGTCGCCCGGGATGGTGCCGTCGATCGAGGTGAGAACGGTCTCGCCGTCGCGGGAGGAGTCTCCGACCGCGAGGTCCTCGGTCGCCGTGAACAGCGACGAGATGCCCCCCTTGGTGTCCATCAGCTCGGCCGGGTCGGGTGCCCCGTACCGCGCCGGGTCGAGTGTGCTCCAGTCCGAGAACGGCAGCTTGATGTAGACGTCGTTGTCGACCGCGATGAGCGGCGCAGTGACGTCGAAACCGGTCTGCACCTTCACCTCGCCGTCGAACGCTGGGTCGTGCGTGCCGGTGCCCTTGGCGCTCAACAGCCCCTCGACGTCGTCGGGCAGACTCTTGGTCGACAGCGTGAAGTCGATGAAGTCTGCGTCGTCGAAACCTTGTTTGGCGGCGGCGAGCCGGTCGTGCGGCGACTGGTCCCTGGACGGCGAGTCGTTCCCTTGGCAACCGGACACGGCGATGCACAGTGCGGCGGACAGCACCAGCGAGGCAACGTTCGACGATGTGCGCACGAGGACAGCCTGCCATGCCGTCGGCTCCCCTCCGGGCGTCATCCTCGAAGGGGACCGGTGATCGCCGCGATCGGCTGGGCCACCGACGTGCCTGACCCGTCGCGCCGCCCTGGCTGGGCGGGCAGGTCGACCGGTGAACCGCTCGCGGCGGCGGCTGAGGGCGGTGCGCCGCCGGCGTACGCCGCGATCAGCTGGTCCTCGCCCTTGAGGAACCGATGGCAGCGCACCCCACCCGTGCCGCGGCCCTTGCCGGGGTACTCCGAGAAAGCGGTCACCTTCACCGTGCCGGCCTCGGTGCCGGGCAGCGCGTCGCTGGAGCCCGCGACCGTGACGACGACGTTGTCGGCGGTCGGGTCGAGGATCCCGAAGTACACCGCCCTCGCGCCTGCGGCGAGGCGTACACCGGCGATTCCGCCGCCCGAGCGGCCTTGGGGTCGCACCGCGGAGGCGGCAAAATGCAGCAACTGCCCGTCGCTGGTGACGAAGACGAGCTCGTCGTCACTGTTGTGCACCTCGCCCCCGCCGACGACCTCGTCGCCGGGATCGAGGCGGATGACGTCCCAAAAGTCGCGGTGGGACAGCACCTCGGGCTGCACTCGCTTGACGACGCCCATAGCGGTGCCGAGAGACAAGCCGGGCGAGTCGGCGGACAGCGAGGTCAGGCAGACGACACGCTCACCGGGTTGGAGGGCGAGAAACTCAGAGACCGGTGCGCCGCCTTGGAGATTCGGGGCGTGAGCGGTGGTCGGCAGGGCTGGCAGGTCCAGCACCTCGAGCTTGACGAGGCGTCCCTCGGAGGTGACCACGCCGATCGTGCCCCGCGCCGTCGCCAGCGCCGACGACGCGAGCGCGTCGTGCTTGGCGCGCGACCCCGGTGCGTCGGAGGGAACGTCGACGTTGGTGCGTGCCAGCAGGCCGGTGGACGAGAGCAGCACCCGGCAGGGGTCGTCGGCAATCTCGAGCGGAACGGCCGCGGTGACCTGCTGGCCCGCGGACGCTAGCAAGACCGTGCGGCGAGGCGTGCCGTGTTGCCTCGCCACGTCCGTGAGCTCATTGGCCACCACCTTCCGGAGCAGCGTGTCGTCGTCAAGGATCGCCGTCAGCTCCTCGATCGTGCGCCCGAGTTCGAACTGCTCCTTTTCCAGCTCGATCCTCGAGAACCGGGTGAGCCGGCGCAGGGGCATGTCCAGGATGTAGTTGGTCTGCAGCTCAGTGAGGTCGAAGACCGTCATCAACCGTGCACGGGCCTCTTCGACGTTGTCGCTCGAGCGGATCAGCTGGATGACCTCGTCGATGTCGACGATCGCGGTCAGCAGCCCTTCGACGAGGTGCAGTCGATCTTGCGCCTGGGTACGCCGAAAGGCAGACCGGCGGCGTACGACCTCGTAGCGGTGCCCGAGGTAGACCCGGAGCATCTGCTCGAGTCCCAGCGTGCGGGGTTGCCCGTCGACCAGTGCGACCGCGTTGATGCCGAAGGACTCCTCCATCGGCGTCTGCCGGTAGAGCTGCTCGAGGATGGCCTCGGCGTAGAACCCGTTCTTGATCTCGATGACCAGCTGCAGGCCCTTGGTCCGGTCGGTGAGGTCCTTCACGTCGGCGATGCCGAGCAGCTTCTTCGTCTGAACGAGCACCTTGATGCGTTCGATCACCCGCTCCGGGCCGACGTTGTAGGGCAGTTCGGTGACGACGATGCCCTTGCGGCGGGCGCTGACGCTCTCGATGCGAGCGCTCGCGCGCATGCGAAACGAGCCCCGTCCCGTCTCATAGGCGTCCCGGATGCCTTCTAGGCCGACGATCTTGCCGCCGGTCGGCAGGTCGGGCCCCGGGATGAAACGCATCAGGTCGTCGAGAGTCGCCTGGGGGTGGGTGATGAGGTGGCGCAGCGCTTGGACCACCTCGACGAGGTTGTGCGGCGCCACGTTGGTGGCCATGCCGACGGCGATACCGGAGGCGCCGTTGACCAGCAGGTTGGGAAACGCCGCTGGAAGCACGACCGGCTCGAACTCGCGGCTGTCGTAGTTGGGCTTGAAGTCGACGGTGTCCTCGTCGATGCCCGCGGTCATCGGCAGGGC
>JACCVZ010000009.1 GCA_013697905.1 Nocardioidaceae bacterium | reverse complement strand
TTGACCAGTCCCCGGTAGACGTGTGCCTGCTTCTCGGCTTCGCGAAGACGGTAGCGGGTGCGACGCTGGATGACGTCGATCTGGTGGGCAATCCAGTGCGAGATGAACTGGTCGATCGACAACGTGCGGGGTACGTCGTCCACCAGAGCGAGCATGTTGCAGCTGAAGTTCTGCTGTAGCTCGGTGTGCTTGTAGAGGTTGTTGAGGACCACCCGGGCCACCGCGTCCCGCTTGAGCACGACGACAAGCCGCTGACCGGTCCGTGACGACGAGTCGTCGCGGACGTCGGCGATGCCTTGCACTCTGCCGGAGTCGGCGAGCTCGGCGATCTTCAGTGCCAGGTTGTCGGGGTTGACTTGATAGGGCAGCTGGGTGATGACGAGGCAGACACGGTTCTTGTTGTCCTCTTCGATGTCGATGATCGCGCGCATCGTGACCGAACCTCGACCGGTCCGGTACGCCTGCTCGATGCCCTGGATGCCGACGATCAGCGCTCCCATCGGGAAGTCCGGGCCCTTGATGCGCTCGATCAGCGCGTCCTGAAGCTCCTCACGGGATGCTGTCGGGTTGCTGAGAGACCACTGGACGCCGGCGTTGACCTCCCGCAGGTTGTGCGGCGGGATGTTGGTCGCCATCCCGACCGCGATCCCGGCCGAGCCGTTGACGAGCAGGTTGGGGAACCTGGCCGGCAACAGGATCGGCTCCTCGCTGCGCCCGTCGTAGTTGGGCCGGAAGTCGACAGTGTCCTGCTCGATGTCGCGAACCATCTCCATTGCCAGCGGAGCCATCTTGCACTCGGTGTAGCGCATCGCGGCTGCGCGGTCGTTGCCGGGTGAGCCGAAGTTGCCCTGTCCCGACACAAGTGGTGCCCGTAGCACCCATGGTTGACTCAGCCGGACCAACGTGTCGTAGATCGCGGTGTCACCGTGCGGATGGTACTGACCCATCACGTCACCGACGACTCGGCTGCACTTGGAGAAGCCGCGGTCGGGACGGTATCCGCCGTCGTACATTGCGTAGAGCACCCGGCGGTGCACGGGCTTCAGGCCGTCACGTACGTCGGGCAGCGCACGTCCGACGATCACCGCCATCGCGTAGTCGATGTAGGAGCGCTGCATCTCGGTCTGCAGCTCGACCGGCTCGACGCGGCCGCCGCTCGGCACTTCAGGAGTGATCGTTGTGTCGTCAGTCATGTGTCACTTTCGGTATGAGCGTCGAGAGGTGCGTGCGATGGCAAGCCGAAGCGAAGGCGGGCTTGAGCGGAGCGGCCCGTCGAGCGACGAGAACGCAGCCAGCGTGCGTGCATCTCGGCGATCATCAGATGTCCAGGAAGCGGACGTCTTTTGCGTTGCGTTGGATGAAGGACCTGCGCTGCTCCACGTCTTCTCCCATCAGGATCGAGAACATCAGGTCGGCCTGGGCCGCGTCATCGAGCGTGACCTGCGACAGCACCCGGTTATCGGGGTCCATCGTCGTCTCCCACAGCTCTGAGGCGTTCATCTCGCCAAGCCCCTTGTAGCGCTGGATCGCGTTGTCCTTCGGCAGCTTCTTGCCCGCCTCGCGCCCCGCCACCATCAAAGCGTCGCGCTCCCGGTCGGAGTACACGAACTCATGTGGGTGCGGGTTGTTCCATTTCAGCCGGTAGAGCGGCGGGCGGGCAAGATAGACGTAACCACCCTCGATCAGCGGCCTCATGAACCGGAAGAGCAGCGTCAGCAGCAACGTCTGGATGTGGTGGCCGTCGACATCGGCGTCGGCCATCATCACGATCTTGTGATAGCGCAGCTTGGCTGGGTCGAAGTCCTCCTGGATGCCGGTGCCGAGTGCGGAGACGATCGCCTGCACCTCGGTGTTAGCCAGCACGCGGTCGATCCGCGCCTTCTCGACGTTCAGTATCTTGCCGCGGATCGGCAGGATCGCCTGGACGCGCGGGTCTCGGCCGCCCTTGGCTGAGCCGCCTGCCGAGTCTCCCTCGACGATGAAGACCTCGCACTCGGCGGGGTCGGTCGACTGGCAGTCGGCCAGCTTGCCCGGCAGCCCCCCGCCACCCAGCAGTCCCTTGCGGCTCCGGGCGAGATCGCGGGCCTTGCGTGCGGCCAGCCGGGCGGTTGCCGCGGCGATGGACTTGCGGATGATGTCGCGCCCCTCCCCTGGGTTCTTCTCGAACCATTCACCCAAGTGGTCGTTGACGATCTTCTGGGTGAAGGACTTCGCCTCGGTGTTGCCCAGCTTGGTCTTCGTCTGACCCTCGAACTGGGGGTTGGCCATCTTGACGGAGACGATGGCGGTCAGGCCTTCGCGGACGTCGTCGCCGGACATCCGGTCTTCCTTCTTCTTGATCAGACCCCACTCCTCCGCCCAGTTGTTGACGGTGGAGGTGAGCGCGGAGCGGAATCCCTCTTCGTGGGTGCCGCCCTCGTGAGTGTTGATCGTGTTGGCGAACGTGTGCACCGACTCGGTGAAGCTGGTGTTCCACTGCATGGCGATCTCGAGGCTCATGCCGACTTCGGCGTTGTGTGCCTCGAACGCGATGATCGTCTTGTGCGCCGCGTCCTTGGTCGAGTTGAGGTGGATCACGTAGTCCACGAGGCCGTCCTGGTACTGGAACCGACGCTCGATCCCGCCGGACTGCTCGCGCCTGATGCCGTCGGGTCCGCCATCGACCTCGGAGATGATCGTGCTGTCTGCTACGGCGTCGGCGATGCCGGCGGTGTGTTCAGGCCGCTCGTCGCGGATGATGAGCGTCAGCCCCTTGTTGAGGAACGCCATCTCACGGAACCGGCTCGCCATGGTCTCGAAGGAGTAGTCCGTCGTCTCGAAGATCTCGTCGGACGCCCAGAAGGTGATGGTCGTGCCGGTCTCGTCAGTGGCCTCGTGCCGCTCGAGCGGCGCGTCCGGGACGCCGTACGTGAAGGACTGGGTCCAGCGGAACCCGTCGTTCTTGACGTCGACCGTGAGCCGCTCGCTCAACGCGTTCACCACCGAGCTGCCGACTCCGTGCAGGCCGCCGGAGACCTTGTAGCCACTCCCCCCGAACTTGCCGCCGGCGTGCAGCTCGGTCAGCGCGAGCGTGACGGCCGGGATCTTCTCGATCGGGTGGATGCCGGTCGGGATGCCGCGCCCGTTGTCGATGACACGCACACCGCCGTCAGCCAGGATCGTGACGTCGATCGTGTCGCAATGGCCGGCCAGCGCCTCGTCGACCGAGTTGTCGACGATCTCGGTGACCAAGTGGTGGAGGCCGCGCTCGCCGGTGGAGCCGATGTACATGCCGGGCCTCTTGCGGACAGCCTCGAGACCCTCGAGCAGGGTGATGTCCGAGGCGCCGTACGTCGACTCGGCGCTGACCGCATCGCTGGAGACCATCGGGTCGAGGGCGACCACCGGCTCCGTATCGTCTCGCGGCGTCTGATCGTTCACCTGGTCGTGGGGGGTCACGCAGCCAACCTCCGAAGTCTGGTCGCCGACCGGCCCGCACGGGCGCGATCGCGGGCAGAGACTCACCACCTCCGCCCAGCACAAAGGCCGCTCATCGGCACGGGAGCTGACAGCACTCGAATTCCGCAGAAGCGGTGTCTGTCGACGATGTTGCGGCCTCTCTGGTCCAACCGAGTATAGGCCAAACTGTGGCGATCCCCGGCTTCGCCGCCCGCTGTTTCGGCCCCTGAAGCGGCGAGAACAGGCCATCAGCGGCCCCTGGGCGGCGGTTGGAGGCGTGGCAAGGCCGCGAGTGAGGTCCCCCATAAGGCCGGGACTTGCCAGATCGTCCCTGGCAGGGTTACCCGTAGGTGTCGCGCGGGCCTCGGCCGTCGCGGACGGAACGGCCGCCCCGTCGCCATGACGGGGCCTCGGGGCCGAGCACCTTCATGAAGTGCACGGTGTCGTGGCCAAGCTCCTCGTTGAGCCGACGGATCACGTCCGGAGCCAACAACTTCAGCTGGGTCGCCCAGGCCGTCGAGTCGGTGCGGACGGTCAATGAGGCCTGGTCGAAGCTCTGCGGCGTGCAGTGGCTCGCCACCTCGAGCCCCACAATGTCCGCCCAGCGAGCAAAGACCCCGTGCACCGCGACGTCGGTCTGCCACCCGCTTTCGTGCACGAGTTTGTCGACGAGTGACCCCAGCGAGGCAGGGTCGCGTCCGTCGGGATACGCCCCCGACAATTCGCTGTCCCCCCTCGAGGGACGTCGGCCCGCGCTCGGACGACGGATGGCCACGCGCAGCCGCGCCGCCACGGCCCGTGCCGCGTCGAGGCCGCCGGGGTCGTGCCGCGGCTCATCGTCGGCAGCAGCCTTGTCGGCCGGTGGGTCGACGGGGCTGTCAGACACGGGTGACGGCCCCTTCCCGTACGTCGAACCGGTGGTCGATGAGCTCGGGCGGCACGTCCGCCGCCACCGCCGCAGTGACCAGGACCTGCTCAGTGCCGCTGACCAGCTCGGCCAGACGGTTGCGTCGCGCTTCGTCGAGCTCGGCGAAGACGTCGTCAAGGATGAGCACGGGATCATCTCCGTCGCGCTGAAGCACGGAAAACGCGGCCAGCCGCAGCGCGAGCGCGAAGGACCATGACTCACCATGGCTGGAGTAGCCCTTGGCCGGCAAGCGTCCGAGCAGCAAAGTCAGGTCGTCGCGGTGGGGACCGTCCAGCGTCACACCGCGATCGAGCTCCTCGTCGCGCCGGACCTCGATCTCGGCCAGGATCGCCCCGGCCAGCTCGGCTCGGTCGGTCAGGGCAGGGCCGAGCGTGAACGACGGCTTGTACACCAGCCCGGCGTCGTTGCCACCATCAGGTTTCGGCACCGCCATCGCCACCTCGGTGTAGTGCCGGGCAACGTGCGGACCAAGGTCGTCCACAAGTTCCAACCGGCCGGCCAGCAGCTCCGCCCCGGTGCGGGCAAGGTGCGCATCCCACACCTCGAGCGTGGACAACGCCGACTCGTTGCGGACGGCGCCACCGCGTCTCCCCGCTGTCTTGAGGAGGGTGCTGCGTTGGCGGAGCACCCGGTCGTAGTCGCTGCGCACCCCGGCGTACCGGGGCTGGCGCACGACAAGCAGATCGTCGAGGAATCGCCGCCTGGCAGCCGGGTCCCCCTTAACAAGCTCCAGGTCCTCGGGAGAGAACACCACCGTGCGCAAGATGCCGAGCGCCTCACGGGCTCGCGGCAGGGCGCCGCGGTTGAGGCGCGCTCGGTTGGACTTGCCAGGGTTGATCTCGACCTCGATCAGCGCTTGCCGACCGTCACGCTGCACCACGGCTCGCACCACCGCGCGGTCAGCACCGAGCCGCACCAGCGGTTGGTCGCTCGAGACGCGATGCGATGACTGGGTCGCCACGTAGTCGACGGCCTCGACGAGGTTGGTCTTGCCCTGTCCATTGGGCCCCAGGAACACGGATACCCCTGCGACCAGCTCAATGGCCACCTGAGGATACGAGCGGAAGTCGGTCAGCTCCAGAAGTGAGACATGCACGCAGTCACGACGACTCGTCGATGTCTGCTGCGGGGGTCGCACCGGGCGCACCACCGGCTCTGACGGCATGGCCGCCGAACTGGTTGCGCATCGCAGCAACCGCCTTCATCGACGGCGACTCGTCCTGGCGCGACTGGAAGCGCGTGTAGAGGGCGGCGGTGATGGCGTGCATGGGTACGGCATGCTCGATCGCGGCTTCAATGGTCCAACGGCCTTCGCCGGAGTCCTCGGCGTAGCCGTCGATCTGCGAAAGTTCCGGATCCTCATCGAGCGCGGCGACCAGCAGGTCGAGCAGCCACGAGCGGACGACGGTGCCCTCACGCCAGGAGCGAAAGACCTCCGTGACGTTCTCACAGACCGCCGCCTTCTCGAGCAGCTCGTAACCCTCGGCGTACGCCTGCATGATGCCGTACTCGATGCCGTTGTGGACCATCTTCGAAAAATGACCGGCGCCGATCGGGCCGGCATGGACGAACCCGAACTCGCCCTCGGGCCGGAGGCTGTCGAATGCCGGCTGCACCTTGGCGACGTTGTCTGCGTCTCCGCCGCACATCAGCGCATAGCCGTTATCGAGCCCCCAGACGCCGCCTGACACCCCACAGTCAACGAAGCCGACACCCTTCGCAGCGAGCAGCTCGCCATGCTCCATGTCATCGGTCCAGCGAGAGTTGCCGCCGTCGACGACGACGTCGCCGTCGCTCAGCAGCGCCCCGAGCGCTTTGACCGTCTCGCGGGTCGGGTCGCCGGCCGGGACCATCACCCACACGACCTTGGGGCTGGGCAGCTGCTCGACCAACTCCTCGAGGCTCCCGACGTCGCGGACGTCGGCGTTGTGGTCATAACCGACGACGGTGTGCCCGTCGCGGCGCAACCGCTCGCGCATGTTGCCGCCCATCTTGCCTAGACCGATCAGACCGATGTCCATGCAGGCTCCCTTTCCAGTAGTGCGTGTCCTCCTTGTCGCCGTAGCTCCCGCGCGCCCATGATGGTGCGGACGGCGTAGGTGTCGGCGGTCATCCCTGTCAGCCTTGCATGCGCAAAGGCATGAGCAGATAACGGAAGTCGAGATCCGGTTCGGCGTCACTGGTGGCCAAGTTGGCAAAGGCAGCCGGACGTGCCGGCTGCGTCATCGCGATGTGCACGTGGGAGCCGGTGACCGCGTTGAGCCCGTCGAGTAGATAAGCCGGGTTGAAGCCGATCGAGATGTCGTCGCCCACGAGGCTCGCCTCAAGCGACTCCGACGCCTGCGCCTCCTCCCCGTTGCCGGCTTCCAGACTCACCATCTGCTCGGTGA
This sequence comes from Nocardioidaceae bacterium, assembly GCA_013697905.1. Classification (GTDB taxonomy): domain Bacteria; phylum Actinomycetota; class Actinomycetes; order Propionibacteriales; family Nocardioidaceae; genus JACDHG01. Next base: position 8,336 of record JACCVZ010000009.1, on the reverse strand, counting down.
AAGACAGTCGAATCGGGGTGTTGCGCCCTGCCACGAGCGACACTCGTTTCACCGCATCGATCAAGGTGGCCACGTTGATCTGGGCAGTGATCTCCGACGTGCTCGGAAACAGTTGCCGGACGTTGGGGAACGCACCTTCGATGAGGCGGGTCGTCGTCCTACGCTGCCCTCCGGACGTCAGCGACTCAAAGCCGATGAGGCCTTCGCCACCGTCCGCCTGCCCCAGCGCGACACTGAGCTCGGTGCCGGATGTCAATGAACGCGCGGTCTCGGCCAGCACCCGTGCCGGGACAAGGGCGGTCACGGACAGGTCGGTCTGGTGGGGGTTCCACTGCAACTCCCGCATGCTCAGCCGGAAGCGGTCTGTTGCCAGCAACGACAGCATCGACCCGTCGATCTCCAGCTTGACCCCGGTCAAGACCGGGAGCATGTCGTCACGGCCGGCGGCAGTGACTGCCTGCGAGACAGCGGCGGAGAACGTGTCGGCATCGACGGTTCCGGACACGGTAGGCATGTGTGGCAACTGCGGGTAGTCCTCGACCGGCATCGTCTGCAGGCTGAATCGTGAGCTCCCGCACGTCACCGACAGCTTGGCCGCGTCGAGCGCCACATCCACGGGCTGTTGGGGCAGCGCCCGGGCGATATCGGCGAGCAGCCGGCCCGAGACGAGGATCTTGCCGTCGTCAGCGACATCGGCAGCGACAGTGACCCGCGCGGAAGTCTCGTAATCGAAGCCGCTGAGGGTGAGACCATCCGGTCCTGTCGCCATCAAGATGCCCGCCAGCTGCGGCAGTGTGCCCGGGCGAGTCGGGATGCTCCGAGCGGTCCACGCCACAGCCTCGGCGAGCAGGTCTCGGTCGACGCGAAACTTCATCCGATGCCTCCTGCATGCTGCTCACCGCATTGCGCTGTGACAACGGTGGACACGACCGGCACGTGCCTGGTCTGGGTGGGTGTGCATCCTCCCATGCAGAACAACTGGAAGGTATCCCTGGGGCGGCCATCGTCGGGTTGTCCCCAACCTGGGTGCCGGGGAGGTGTTGGAGGACAGCAGCCATAACGTGTTCTAGTTGTCACCGTAGCAACGGTGGACAGTGGGGATAACTGGCGAAACCGCAGGTCAGCATGCATATGAGCGGCCGATGTGGCTGTTGACAACCTAGGGGGCCCGTCCACCGGTCGGTGGACGGACTTACCGCCGAACGCCAGGTGTCCACAGGCGTGCACAGGAGAGGTTCCCGTTGCAGGTAGGAGTCCACATCTTTGTCCCCAGGATGTGTAGGGCCGCGGGGGTGTGTCGGTCACTGCTGCCGAGCCTGCTGCTTGATGCGGTTGGTGAGTTCGCGGACCTGGTTATAGACACTGCGCCGCTCAGCCATCAGTTGACGAATCTTTCGGTCGGCGTGCATCACCGTGGTGTGGTCGCGGCCCCCGAACTGTTGGCCGATCTTGGGCAAGGACAGCTCGGTCAGCTCACGGCAGAGGTACATGGCGATCTGCCGGCCGGTGACGAGGACCCGGCTGCGGCTGGTGCCGCACAGGTCGTCGATCGACAGCCCGAAGTACGCCGCGGTCTGGGCGATGATGACGCCGGCGGTGATCTCCGGCTCGCCACCCTCCGGGATGAGGTCTTTCAGCACGATTTCGGCCAGGGTGAGGTCGACGGGTTGCCGGTTGAGGCTGGCGAACGCGGTGACGCGGATCAGTGCACCCTCGAGCTCACGGATGTTGGTCTGGATCTTGCTGGCGATGAACTCGAGCACGTCGGGTGGCGCAGTGAGCCTCTCGGTGGCAGCCTTCTTGCGCAGGATCGCGATCCTGGTCTCCAGGTCGGGAGGTTGCACATCGGTGATCAGACCCCACTCGAACCTGTTACGTAGGCGGTCTTCGAGCGCGGCCAACCGTTTCGGCGGCCGGTCGGAGGTGATGACGATTTGCTTGTTCGCATTGTGCAAGGTGTTGAACGTGTGGAAGAACTCCTCCTGGGTCTGGATCTTGCCCTCCAGGAACTGGATGTCGTCGATCAGCAGCACGTCGACGTCGCGGTAACGCCGCTGAAACCCGGCAGCACGGTCGTCACGGATCGCGTTGATGAAGTCGTTGGTGAACTCCTCGCTGCTCACGTAGCGCACCCGGGCGCCGGTGTAGAGGTTGCGGACATAGTGTCCGATGGCGTGCAGCAGGTGCGTCTTGCCCAGACCGGAGTCGCCGTAGATCAGCAGCGGGTTGTAGGCCTTTCCCGGCGCCTCGGCCACGGCGACGGCTGCCGCGTGCGCGAACCGGTTGGACGACCCGATGACGAACGTCTCGAAAACGTACTTCGGGTTGAGGCGGGTGTCCTTGACGCTGGCACGGAAGGTGTGGCCGATCCGATCGGCGCCGTCGGCGTGGGCTACGGCGGGCGCTTGGTCGGCGAGGGCGGGCGCCAAGGAGTCACTATGCTGCAGTTCGTCCTCTGTCTGCAGCGCGTCGGGGTCGACGAGGGCCGTGTCCACGGTTACCGCCAGTCGAACCTGGTGACCGATCGACTGGGTCAGCGCGTGCTCGAGGCGGGGGCGCAGCCGTGTCTCCAGTTGGCTCCGGGTGAAGTCGTCGGGCACCGCGACGATCGCGGTGTTCTCGTGCAGCGTCACCGGTTGCGACGCCGCCAACCAGGCGCGGTGACTCGCAGGGAGCTCCTCGACAATCTTCCGCCACACGTCTACGAGGTTGGCGCCCTGAGTCATCGTGGCTTCTCACTCCCATGTTGTTAGATCGGGTGTTAGATCGGGACTGCGTGGTGGGACAGCACGCTACATCCACACACTTGTCCACAGGCTGTGCACAGTGTGCTGTGCACAGTGTGCTGTGCACCAGGGCGGCGAGGCGCGAGGCGCCGGAAAAGGCGGCGGGGAAAACTTCGTGCCGACGGGACGCTAACAACAATCCGCGCACCACTACAAGGGGTTGTCCACAGGTGGTTGCAAATCTCCCTGCAGCCTCGGCGCGTCGGCGCGTGTTGGTCGGCCAGATCGGCGAGATGTGTGTGAGGGTTGAGAGTTCGGCGCTGAGGTGATTGCCCTGGTCCCCGGTTTGACCGGCTGAGCGGCCAACACGTACGGTAGGTCAGTCGGCTTGAGTGTCGGCGTGTGCGGCGTGTCCAACCGCCCTGGCAGAATCTTTGATAGCACCTGGATGTGTCGGCTTATCTCTGTGGACGAGCGGTCAAACCGAGGCCTCTCCAGAGCCGAATCGACACCCGTGTTGTCCCCTCGATCCTCGGAGCTTTCCCGTGAGCAAGCGTACGTTCCAGCCAAACAACCGCAAGCGCAACAAGACCCATGGCTTCCGCTTGCGGATGCGGACTCGCGCTGGGCGCGCCATCTTGGCGGGTCGTCGTCGGAGGGGTCGCAGCCGGCTCGCCACCTGAGCTGCGCGCGCCCTGTGCTCCCCCCTCCTCACCGCCTGCGCCGGACTGGAGACTTCCAGCAGGCCGTTCGCCGAGGTCGACGTGTGTGCAGTGCCACGATGGTGGTGCACGCGGCTGGTGCCCCGGTCCCTGGGCCGCCCCGGATCGGATTTGTCGTGGGCCGTCCCGTTGGCGGTGCGGTGGTCCGCAACCTTGTCCGCCGCCGGCTCCGTGAGCTCGTCCGCGCCAGACTCAACCGGCTCCCCGCAGGTCTGCTCGTCGTACGGGCGACGCCACGAGCCGCGTCTGCCTCGTACGCCTCCTTGGGTGCAGACATCGATCGCTGTCTCGAGCGGCTGGAGTCGTCACAGCCATGAGGTACGTTTTGATGGGGATCCTGCGTGCCTACCGCGTCGTGGTCAGCCCGCTTTACGGCCAGGTGTGCCGCTATCATCCGTCCTGCTCGGCATATGCGCTGGAGGCGGTGGACCGACACGGCGCCGCCCGCGGAAGTTGGCTCACCGCCCGGCGGGTGGGTCGTTGTCATCCGTGGGCCGCCGGGGGGTATGACCCGGTTCCCACCGAGTTTTCCTGGCGGGTACCCGCGCCCACCGGGGTCAGCAAGGAGTGGCAGTGATCGACTTCTTCGTGTCCCTCGGGCACACGATCATGACACCGTTGTACTACGTCACTTCCGGCATCTTGGTGGTTTTCCACAAGTTCTACAACGGTGTACTGGGCTTCGACCAGGGTTGGGCGTGGACGCTGTCGATCGTCAGCCTCACGGTCGTCATCCGCACGGCGCTGATCCCGCTGTTCGTCAAGCAGATCAAGAACAGCCGCAACCTGCAGCTCCTCCAACCCAAGGTGAAGGAGCTGCAGAAGAAGTACGGGCACGACCGCGAGCGTCTCACCCAGGAGACGATGAAGCTCTACAAGGACACCGGGACGAATCCGCTGGCCTCCTGCTTGCCGCTGCTCCTCCAGATGCCGATCTTCCTGGCCCTGTTCCGGACGCTCAATAAGGCCGCAGATGGCGAGGGCGTCGCATTCATGACCAACCCTTTGGCGAGGCTGCTGCGTGATGGTCAGATCTTCGGCGTCCCGATTTCGGACTCCTTCACCAGCTCGGGCGACAACGTGTCGGCCAAGGTGCTCACGATGGTGCTGGTGGTGCTGATGACCATCACCACGTTCACCACGCAACGCCAGCTGATGCGCAAGAACATGCCCGCGTCGGCGCTCACCGGTCAGTATGCCCAGCAGCAGAAGATCTTGCTGTACGTCCTTCCGGTGGTGTTCGCCGTCGGCGGTATCGCCTTCCCGATCGGCGTGCTGCTGTACTGGTCGACGTCAAACCTCTGGACGATGGGCCAACAGTTCTACGTCATCCGAAACAACCCCACCCCGGGCACCCCAGCGTTCGAGGCCAAGGCGGCACGTGATGCCGCCAAGCATGGTGGCGGCGCCGCAGGCGAGACCGGATCCGCGGTGGCGACGGTCGAGGACGCAGAGCCGAAACCACCACCGCGGGCACAGCCCCGCAAGCAGACCCGCAGCCAACGCAAGCGCAAATAGCGCCGCAGATTCTGTTGTCCCGAGTACCGACACAAGGAAGTGGCATCACGATGAGCGACTCCCCGGCGGCGACCGCCGACGAGACCGACGAAACCGCCGAGGCCCCCGAGACTGCCGAGACCGACGAAACCGCCGAGGCCCCCGAGACTGCCGAGGCCGCCGAGACCGCTGCAGTTGTTGGCGGAGGCCGGGCCCAGGTCAAGCAGCTGGAGACGGAAGGCGACATCGCCGCGGACTATCTCGAGGAGCTGCTCGACATTGCGGACCTCGACGGAGACCTCGACATGGACGTCGAAGGCAATCGCGCGGCCGTCTCGATCGTGGGTGACGGCCTAGACGCCCTTGTCGGCGACAATGGGGAGATCCTGGAGGCTTTGCAGGAACTGACCCGGCTTGCCGTCTACCGTGAGACCGGTGAGCGGTCCCGTCTGATGCTCGACATCGGCGGCTTCCGAGCGGACCTGCGCAAGAACCTGGTCGAGCTGGCCAATGACGCCGCCGCCGAGGTGCAAGACACCAGCGAGCCGGTGAAGCTAGCGCCGATGACACCGTTCGAGCGCAAGGTCGTCCACGACGCGATCGCTGAGGCGGGGCTTCGAAGCGCGTCGGAAGGCGTAGAGCCGACCAGGTGCGTCGTCGTCTCACCGGCACCTTGAGTTCTATCGCCGGCAACCAGCGTCTGGTCAGCCGATCCGGGACAGCTGGGCGCTGACGTGTCAGCAGATTCAGATCGAGTTTCACGTCAAACACCGGCTGACACCCTCCTCTCCTCACTATTTGGGGATAGAGACGAGGTAATTAAGAGATATGTCGATCTACTGGCGACGGACGCAGTGACGCGTGGCTTGATCGGCCCCCGGGAGGTTCCTCGGCTGTGGGACCGGCACATCATCAACTGTGCCGTGATCGAGCCCGCCTTCGGCGCGAACACCACCGTGGCTGACATCGGTTCCGGAGCCGGACTCCCTGGGGTGGTCCTTGCCATCGCCAGGCCCGACCTGCAGGTGGCCGTGGTCGAGCCGCTGCTGCGCCGGGCGAGCTTCCTCGGCGAGGCTGTTGCCGCCCTTGGGCTGGACAACGTCGAGGTGATCCGCGCCCGAGCCGAGCAGCTGCATGGCGGCCGCCGGTTCGACTCGGTGACGTCGAGAGCCCTCGCGCCGCTGGACCGGCTGCTGGGCTGGTGCTGGCCGCTGGTCGGGGGCGGCGGGCAAGTCGCCGCCATCAAAGGAGCTCGCGCAAACGACGAGCTTGCCGAGCACGCCGACAGCATTGCCCGGCTTCGACCTGCGGGCCGCGCCGAGGTTGCCACCTACGGTGAAAACCTGGTGGCTCAAGCGACCATAGTGGTGCGGATACAGTCGTGCCGCGCTTCCACGGAGGGATGACGACACAGTGAACCAGTCCGCTGTCACGCCACGGTTGGGCTGGCCTGGGCCGGCGTACGTCGCCGCGTCCGGACTGGGTTGGCCGGTCCGGCGCAGCGACCCCTCGTCTGAACACCACCTGGTGCCGCCCCAGACCGCCTCATGGGACTCGCCGCGAAGGACCGAGCAACGCAACGGCGACGACCCGTGCTCCGGCGCCTCGACCGCACCAGAACCACCCGCAGCCGTGGATGTTTCACGTGAAACCGGGCGAGCCAAGCAGGGTTCACTGCCGCGTCCTGAGCGGACCCGGGTGATGGTGGTGGCCAACCAGAAGGGCGGTGTGGGCAAGACCACCACCGCCGTGAACATCGCTGCTGCGTTGGCTCAGCATGGCCTGAAGATCCTCGTTGTCGACCTTGACCCTCAGGGCAATGCGTCGACCGCGCTGTCGATCGAACACGGCGAAGGCACTCCTGGCGCGTATCACGTCTTGATCGCAGGCACCCCCATCGATGAGGTGATCGTGGAATGCGCGGAGGTGCCCGGGTTGTTCGTGGTGCCGGCAACCCTCGACCTCGCGGGAGCTGAAATCGAACTGGTCCCGATGGCCGCCCGCGAGACCCGCCTGAGGGAGGCACTCGAGGCTCATCTGTCTCAGTCGGCCGACGACCAGGACGCCTACGACTACGTCTTCATCGACTGCCCCCCTTCGCTTGGGTTGTTGACGGTCAACGCCCTCTCGGCCGGCCGCGAGCTGCTGATTCCGGTCCAGTGCGAGTACTACGCCCTCGAAGGCGTCAGTGCCCTGCTCCGAACGATCGACCAGGTCCGGGAGCACCTCAACCCCCAGCTCGTTGTCGGCGCGATGATCTTGACCATGTACGACGGTCGCACCCGACTCGCGGCCGGAGTCGCCGAGGAGGTTCGCAGCCACTTCGGTGACGCCGTGCTCACGACCGTCGTCCCGCGGTCGGTGCGGATCTCCGAAGCGCCGAGCTACGGGCAGACGGTGATGACGTACGACCCGGCCGCTGCTGGTTCGCTGTCGTACCTGCAAGCGGCGACCGAGCTCGCCCGACAGACGCAGGACATCGCGTGAGCACACCACGACGTGGACTCGGCCGAGGACTCGGCTCCCTCATCCCGACCGCTCCCAGCCATCCGCAGGCGCATTCGCCAGGCAGTCAGCGGGCTGACGTGGGCGGGCGGCCCAGCCAGCCGGACGCCGATCAGGCCAACGTGCCAGGACCTCTTCCGGTTGCGGGCGCGCACTTCGCAGAGCTCCCCATCGGTCATATCGTGCCGAATCCTCGGCAGCCTCGAACCGTGTTCGACGAGGACGCGATGGCCGAGCTCGTCTGCTCGGTGAGCGAGGTTGGATTGCTCCAGCCGATCGTCGTACGCGAACAGTCACCGGAGCGGTACGAACTAGTCATGGGTGAGCGGCGCTGGCGCGCGGCTCTGCAGGCCGGCTTTGAGCGTATTCCCGCCATCGTGCGAGAGACCTCCGACGACGTCCTGCTCCGTGACGCGCTGCTCGAAAACCTGCACCGCGCCCAGCTCAACCCGCTCGAGGAGGCAGCTGCCTACCAGCAGCTGCTGGACGACTTCGGGTGCACGCACGACGAGCTGGCGACCCGGGTCGGACGATCGCGCCCGCAGATCTCCAACACCCTGCGGCTGCTCGGGTTGTCGGCTCCGGTCCAGCGTCGGGTGGCGGCCGGCGTCTTGTCCGCTGGGCATGCCAGGGCGCTGCTTGGCGCGGCGGACGCTGCCCGCCAGGACGCGTTGGCAGCCCGGGTCGTTGCCGAAGGCATCTCCGTCCGGGCACTGGAGGAACTCGTCGCGTTCGGAGCCGAGGTGGCGTCGCCGTCTCGTCCACGCAGACTGACGCCCACCGCGCCTGGCCTGGCCGAGATTGCTGAGCGGTTGTCAGAGCGCTTCGAAACCCGATGCAGAGTGGACCTCGGGAGGAGCAAAGGCAAAATAACCGTCGAGTTCGC
>JACCVZ010000381.1 GCA_013697905.1 Nocardioidaceae bacterium | reverse complement strand
GGGGTTGAGTCAGCCCACCCGGTCCAGGAACTCCCGCGAGCGATGCACCACCAGCGCCGCCGCGTCCGCGTCGTACGACGGCAGCGAGCTGTCGGCGAACAGGTGCCGGTCGCCCGGGTAGACGAAGAGCTCAGCCAGCCTGGACCCGACCGTTTCGACCAGCTCGCGGGCGGCGTCGATGTCGCCCTCCAGCGCGAAGAACGGGTCCTTGTCCATGCCGTGGATCTGCACCGGTACCCCGTCAGGCCACGGCCCGATGGCCCACTCGCCCGTGATCGGCATGCAGGAGTCGTACAGGAGTGCGCCGCGCGCGCCGGGCCGGGTCTGGGCGTACTGCTGAGCCGTGGCGCCTCCCCAGGAGAACCCGGCGTACACCAAACCCTCGGTGAGGTCGACCAGTGCCCGGTCCGCGCGCTCGCGGAGCACCTCCGTCCCGATGCTCTTGATGTGCGCGACGCCGTCGTCGATGGTCGATGGTCGCTCGCCGTCGAGCAGGTCGGGCGTGTGCACGGTGTGCCCACCGGAGCGCAGCTCGTCTGCGAAGGCTCGTACCCCCTCGGTGAGTCCCTGCACGTGGTGGAACAACACGACTTCGGCCATCTCTACACTCCTATCAACAGACGACGGGTTCGAATGATCCACGATTCTAGAACGGTTCAGATATGCCGGTCAATGAGCAGATCCCAGACTACGACCTCGACGAGATGGTGGTGGTCACCGCGCCCGAGCAGCTGCGCGCGCTGGCCGACCCGTTGCGCTCCACCGTCCTGGAGCTGCTCCTCGAGCGAGCCGCGACGGTGACCGAGATGGCGCGGGCGGTCGACCGCCCCAAGAGCACCATCGCCTACCACGTGAATCTTCTCGTCGACGCCGGCCTCCTCCGCGTGGTGCGCACCCGGCGGGTGCGGGCGATCGAAGAGCGGTACTACGGCCGGGTGGCCCGCACGTTCTACATCGGCGTGCTCAACCGCTCCGAGGACAAGCAGGTCGCGGCGACCGTCAACGGGATCGCGGAGGCGGCCGCCGAGTCCTCCGCGGCCAACGCGGCCGACGAGCTGCGATGCCTGCTCGTGCACGCCCGCATCCCGGTCGAGAACGTGCGAATCTTTTGGGCGGAGGTCCAGGAGGTCGCCCGCCGGTTCGCGCAGATCCCCCGGGCCGGAGACCAGGTCTACGGCTTCGTCGCCGGCCTGTACCCCACCGACGCACCCACCCTCCCCGATGCCGAGCGCGTCCCGACCGGCTGACGTGACCAGCGCCCGCACCGACCCCCAGGTGAAACCGTGGGGCGCCGGTCCTTCACCCACGAGGAGGGCTAGCCCACATCTGAGCGGTGGAAGTCGTGGAGGACCCGACGCTCCCTCAGTGGTCCTTTCAGCGCTGCTGCGCTTCCAGAGAAAACGAGTGTGCCTCTTGTCGGATCAGCAAGCTCTCGAACCGCTCGTTCAGACGTCTTCCCTCGTCCTGGCCGTGTCCCTCGACGAACATCGGCTCTAGCTCCCATTCGTCGAGTGAGGCGTCACCATAGAACAAGAAGGCGTACACCAGTTCGCCCTGGGCGCCAGGCTGCTTGTCCGGAACGAGGTAACTCCACTCGTCAGCCACGTGCGGCCGCGTGCGTCCCACAAGCGGGACGATCACTTCTCGGACCATGGCGTCGAACTCAGCTGCGCAATGGGCGGCGACATGCGTGATGGCTATGTGCCTGAGTGGTCCATCAACAGACATGCAAGGCTCCCTTGAGACGTTGCCGTGACGTCATCGCAAGTTACTCCTGAAGTCCCCGACTGAGCGAGAGAGCTACGGTCCACCTACAGAAACGTGGCCGGGAGGGATTCATTATCCGGGGGCATCGACCCCGCCGGGCGGAGACTCCAGGGCCGTCAGCAGGGCCTTCATCCATGGGCCTAGATCAGACGGTGTCCGAGCTGAGATAAGCGTGCCGTCAACCACAGTTGCCTCGTCCACCCAGTCCACACCGGCGTTGACCATGTCATCGCGGATGGCGCCGACGCTGGTCGCGCGCCGACCCTTGACAATACGCGCCGAGATCGGGACCCAACCGGCGTGACAGATGAACGCGACCGGCTTGCCCGAGGCGTCGAACTCGCGCACCAACGCAAGCACGGCCTCCGAACGCCGCAGCTTGTCTGGCGCGAATCCGCCCGGGATGACCAAGCCGTCGAAGTCCCGTGCTGAAAGGCCTTCAACAGTGGTATCCACTGCCACCGGCCCGTGGCCCTTCTTGCCGGTCACGGGTTTATCGTCGAGTCCAGCCACCGTCACCGCAACGCCTTCCTCGCTCAGGCGGTACAGCGGATACAGCAGCTCCATGTCCTCGAACAAGTCGGCCGCAAGCAGGACGACCTTTTTGCCTGTGAGCGTCACGGCGCCACCCTACTCCCGCCGCACCGACCACGAGCCAGCTGGCGTGTACTTGCACAGGCAACACGGAGGTCGACGACACAGGGTCCGACCGAGGCCGGGTCAGCCGACCGTCGTGGCCAGGCTGAGCTGGTGATCTGCGGCGATCATCTCCGCCGCGCGCTCCCCGATCATGATCGTGGCCGCGTTAGTGTTGCCGCTTACTACCGTCGGCATGACACTGGCGTCGGCGACGCGTAGTCCGGCCACGCCGAGTACGCGCAGTTCGGCGTCGACCACGCTGCCCATCCGACACGTTGACGTTTCGTGGTAGACGGTCAGGGCGTAGTGACGCGCCAGGTCCTCCAGCAGCGCGTCACTGGGTGCTTCACCAGCGGTGTGCCCATGGGCCTCGGCCAGCGCCGGTGGCACCATCAGCGCTCCGAGGCCGGCGCCGGGCCAGTGGTCGACGATCTCCAGGGCGCGCCGCATCACCGCCATCATGACCGTGACATCGTGCGGGTCCGTGAGGTAGTTGAGATCGATCCGCGGGGCGTCCGCGACGTCGGAGCTGACGAGGCGCACCTCGCCCTCGGAGTGCGGCTGCACCGGGTTGGGCAGCACGACGACGGTCTCGGCGTCGGCCGACAACGCGGTGTCGGGGTCGGCGAAGTAGTCGGCGGGGTCGACGCGGAACAGGTGCCGCCAGATGTCGGGCGTGTACCCACAGGCGAGCAGCCCGATCTGGGCGTCATGGGTGTGGAGGTCGCCCAGACCGGTAGAGAAGAAGGCGACGGCGTCGTAGAACGAGGACGATGCCAGCCCCTGCCCGGTGGTCGCCCACTCAGTTACCCGCCGCTCGGCCTCGGCCTTGAGCGCGGCCAGCTCCGGTGGGAGGTCCGCGTCGTCGGCCGGGTCGGCGGGCAGCGGTCCGGCCGGGGCACGCAGCGCGTCCGGGCCGAGGGAGATCGCGATCTCGGTCATCGTCAACGCCACCCCCGGAGCCGGGAAGGCAAGCGGCACGTGTAGGTGGTCCTTGAGGTGCTTGCCGACGTGTGGGTTGTCCAGCACGCACTCCACGCCGACCGACGCGAGCTCCTCGCTCGGTCCGATGCCGGACAGGAGCAGCAGTTGTGGCGACCCGATCGCCCCAGCACTGACCACGACCTCTCGCTCCGCGTACAAGGTCGCCGTACGGCCGTCTACCCCGCGGTAGCGCACACCGGTGGCGCGCAGGCCTGCCCCACCGGACTCGAGCAGGATCTGCTCGACCTGGGCGTGTGTGATGACGGTCAGGTTCGCTCGCTCCATCACCGGCTCAAGGAACGCGTGGTACGTCGAGGACCGCTTCCCGTCGCGCGTGGTGGTCTGGAACAGCGACGTACACCCGACCGGGCCGCCTCGATTGCGGCCGTTGTAGTCCCCCATGGGGATCCCGGTCGCTTCGGCGGCCTCGACGAACTGCTCGGCGGCGACGGTGCGCGGCGAGCGCACTGACACTCCGAGCGGGCCGCCGGTGCCGTGGGCTTCATCGTTGATGACCACGCCCTCCGGTGGATCCGGCGGCACCAGGTCCTCGCTCTTGATGAAGTACGGCAGCACGTCGGTGTAGGACCAGCCCTTGGCGCCGCCGGCCGCCCAGCCGTCGAAGTCGCCGGGGTGACCACGCACGTAGGCCATGTAGTTCAGCCCGGACGAGCCGCCGAGCATCTTGCCCCGCGGGACCATCATCCGGCCATCGGTGAGACCCTTTCCGGCGCCACCCGGATCGCCGGTGTACATCCAGTCGACGTCAGGGTCGAGCTGCAGCGAGGCGACCGCGGCCGGCATCTGCTCGTGCGCCGGCGGAGTGCCTCCGGCCTCCACGAGCGCGACGCTCACCGAGGCGTCCTCGGTGAGGCGGGCGGCGATGACGGCGCCCGCCGATCCACCCCCGACCACAACGACGTCGAAACGATCGGCCGCGGGGGCCGCTGACGGACTGGCTGCGCCACTCATCGACGCCACCTCTCTGGTTGGCTCGCAAGACACAGGCGCCCCCAGAAGCTGGACCACGACGTCCGCTGACCCCCTCAGGGCACGTTGTGATGTGTACCACTACATGGTGCCGCGCGAAAGGAAAGGGCCGCGATCCGCGCGTTCCTGCTAGTCGCGAGGCGCGTCACACCGCCGCAAGCGCACCTAACGCTTCGACGCGGATCAGCCGTCTTGAACGGCGGGAGCCGGTTAGATGCGATGCGGGATCTCAACTATGCTGGCGCAAACTTCGACCCAGCGCAGGGGCGGACATGGACAGTTACATGATGAAGGCCCTCGACAAGTCGACCTGGGACGACTTCGCCGCCATGTTCGAGCGCAACGGTGGTCTCTTCTCGGGCTGCTGGTGCACATGGTTTCACCCGCAGGACCGCGAGGCTGAGGAGTGTAACCGTGCCTACAAGCAGCGCATGGTCCGCGAAGAGGTCGCGCACGCCGCGTTGGTGTTCGCGGGGGATGAGGCGGTCGCTTGGGCAGAGTACGGCACGCCCGAGGAACTGCCGGGCATCCATCACCGCAAGCAATACCAGGAGGGCATGGTCACCCCGCCCAACTACAGAATCACCTGCATCTACGTCGACAAACGTCATCGAAGCACTGGGCTTGCCGCGGTCGCGTTGCGCGGTGCGCTCGATCTGATCGCCCGAGCGGGAGGGGGCTTGGTCGAGGGCTACCCTCAGGACACACCCGGCAAGAAGATGAACCCGTCGTTCCTTTACAACGGAACACGACACCTGTACGAGGAGGCGGGCTTCACCTACGACCGCCCGAAGGGCAAGAACCACTGCGTCATGACGATGACGGTCGAGGCGGCCAGCTGACACGGCTCACCCCCACGGCGACTTGGGGCCAACGGCTCGCGATGCTCGCCACAGAGCGCTGGCCGGTCGGGCGCTCCCGTCCGTCAACGGCCTCATGCGGAACCTCAAGCGCAACGCGGCCGTTGTGGGCGCCAGCGCGATCATCGCGGCGCTCGGGTTGGGTGGTGTGATGTCGGCACCGGCCAACAACGCCCATGCCCCCTCACACAGCCAGGTGCAGAAGTCGGCCGGTGACGAGGCTGCGGCGAAGGAGCCGAGGAGAGCGTACGGCCCGGACGTCGGTCCGTACGCCAACCCGAACGAGCCCGGCCACCAGGACGCCAACGAGAAGGGCGAGAATGCTGGCGAGAGCGAGTCGGCGACGGACGACGGCCCCAACGTGGGCCCGGACGCGAACCCGAATGAGCCTGGCCACCAAGACGCCGACGAGTCGGGCGACGCTGCAGGTAAGTAACACCGCTGACGTGGGCAGGGTCGGGGCCCGAACCCACCCTCCACAAGCTCAAGCGCGCCTACCCGGCGGGCCGGTACGTCTTCCGGGCTGTGACGACCACCGGTCTTCACCTGCGTTCATCTGCCGTCCTGGACTACCGGTTCCTCCGCGCGCCTCGCATCCTGGCGCCGGCCGACGGCTCGAAGCACGTGCCCCCGCACCGGTCTGACCATCGAGTGGGCGAAGGTGGCCAATGCCCGGCGGATCCACCTCGAGCTCGAACCCGATGCGGCTCCTCCCGCGGGTGCCCAGCCCGCCCCGAAATTCACAATCGATCTACCGGGCGGTGCGCCTCGGTGCAGGTTCCGGATGGTTTCGCTCTCGGGGAGTGAAGCACGTCGTTGACGTGAAGGCGCTCGCGAAGGTGGCAGTCTCACGGTGACGGATGCGCGTTTCACGACCGAGTGACCCAACGGGGGAGACTCCCTGAGACGGGTCACGAGCCTCCCTTGGCTTCGGCCCTTCAGTTGTCGGTGATGATCGGGAGTCGTACCCGGAACGTCGTGGTGTGAGGCCCGTCGTGGACAACAGTGACGTCCCCGCCGAGGTCGCGGGCGGTCTCGCGGGCCAGCCATAGCCCGAGACCGCCTGCGACGGTTGCGTCGCGGCTACTCACCCAGGCATCGAAGAGGTGGGGGGCGATGTCTGCGGGGATGGGCTCACCGGTGTTGGAGACGCAGACGACCAGTGAGGTGACGGGTCGGCCGTCGATCTGGAGGTCGATGTCGACTGCTCCGCCTGCGGGCGTGTGCCGGACGGCGTTGTCGAGGATGGGTTCGACGATCTCGACCAGCTCCGCGCACCTGGTGGTTGGCGTGATGCCACCGTCGGTGCGCACGGACAGGTTGACCCGTGAGAGCTCGGCCTGACGCTGCCAGCGACCCTCCGCGGCGGTGAGGACGTCGAGGACGGGCTCGGGCCCGCGGTCGTGAGCGCGGCTGCGGGCGAGCATCCGGTCGACGATAGAGGTGAGCTGGTCGGCGTCGTGGACGATGCGCTGGAGCGCAGCGGTCAGTTCAGCCGGGTCGGTCTCGCGGAGGGCAAGTTCGGCCTCCGCGCGCAGTGTCGCGACGGGAGTTCGTAGCCGGTGGCCCGCATCGGCGGCGAAGGCCAGTTCGGTGGCGTGACTCTCGTGCAGGCGGCCCAGCATCCGGTTAAGTGCCTCGACCAGTCGTGCAAGCTCGGCGTCGCGGTGGGGGACGGGAAGTCCGGAGGCGAGGTCCTGGGGTCTGACTGTCTCCGCGTCCTCGGTAATGCGGGTGACACTGTGCAGGGCCCGACCGGTGAAGATCCAGGACAGGGCGGCCATCGCGAGGACGACGGCGCTGAGCCCCGCGATGAGGAGTCCTAGGAGCTCATCGGTGGCCGCGTTGAATCCCTCCGCGTCGACGGCTACGACGAGTGCGCCGGTGCCGGCGGGTGATCCCGCTTCGGCCGTGAGGGTGAGCGGAACGGCGAGCACGGCGAGGTCGATGTCGGGACGTTGCAGGGCGCGACGACCCTCTACCCCGGTCGAGGAGGACTGCACCGCCGAGACATCGATCAGAGCGGGGGCGGCTGCCAGCGCCGGGCTGCTGGCCCGGATCGTTCCGTCCGGGCCGATGACTTGGACCAGGTCGGTCTTCGGACTCCCGGCGTCCTGGTTGATCGAGCCATCGGCGGCGACCTCATCTCGAGCCAGCTCGACCCGGCTCTGCAGGGCCGCCTGGACCGCCTGTTTCTCGGCGTGGTTGACCCGCCAGGTTGCGACAATGCCGAACAGCACGGCGAATGCGAGGCCGACTGCAGCAGCTCCGAGGACCAGCCGGTTGCGCAGCGAGCGCGGGGCGAGGTTCACGACAGATCGACCAGTCGGTACCCAACGCCGCGAAGGGTCTCGATCAGCTCAGGGCAGCCTGCCCCGGACAGGCGCTTGCGTAGGTAGCGGACGTAGACGTCGACGACATTGGACGTGCCGTCATATGCGTAGTCCCACACATGGTCGAGGATCTCACTGCGTCGCAGGACGTCTCCGGGGCGCCGCATGAAGTAGTCGAGGAGGGCGAACTCGCGGGGCGAGAGGTCGACGACCTGCTCCTTCCATCGCGCCTGGTGCTCGGCAGGGTCGAGCACCAGGTCGCCGTTGCTCAGCGTGGTCGGTCGTTCGGTCGTGCCGCGCCGCAGCAGAGCGCGGAGACGGGCGGCGAGCTCGCCGAAGGCGAAGGGCTTGCCGAGGTAGTCGTCGGCACCGCAGTCGAGTCCAGCGATCCGGTCATTCACGCCGGTGCGCGCCGTGAGCATGAGTACGGGCGTCCAGTGGCCCTGGCTGCGAAACCAGCGGCACCAGTCCAGCCCGGACTCGGGACCGGGTAGCCCGACGTCGCACACGACCGCGTCGAAGGGCGTGCTTGCCACGGCATGACGCGCATCGGTGGCGTCCTTGACCACGTC
>JACCVZ010000378.1 GCA_013697905.1 Nocardioidaceae bacterium | reverse complement strand
GGCTTCGGCTCGCCGTCGATGTCGCCGGAATCGCGCAGCATCGCGACCATGGCTTCGCGGGCACTGTAAACGGTCTTGCCGGCCAGCTGCTCGTACGTCGGCCGCGCCGTCTCGGTCGTCAACCACTCCGGTGTCTCCCGCAGGATGCGGCCATCCCGGCCGATGATGGTCCGGACCGGCAGCTGAAGCTCTCGCCACCATTGGACGTCGGTGAGGTCGCCGAATGTGCAGCACATCGCGATGCCGGCACCCTTGTCCATCTCGGCGGCGGGGTGCGCGAGCACCGGCAGCTCGACTCCGAAGACGGGGGAGCGCACCGTCGTACCGAACAGCGACTGGTAGCGCTCGTCGTCGGGGTGTCCGATCAGCGCCACGCAGGCGCCGATCAGCTCCGGGCGGGTCGTCTCGACGTGGATCGGTCCGTCGGGGCCGTGAAAGGCGATCCGGTGATAGTGGCCTGGGTATTCGCGCGCCTCGAGCTCGGCCTGGGCCACCGCGGTCTGGAACGTCACGTCCCACATCGTCGGGGCCTCGGACTGATACGCCTCGCCGCGGGCGAGGTTGTGCAGGAAGGCGCGCTGTGACGCGGTCCGGCTGTCGTCGCTGATCGTGGTGTAGAGGTAGGACCAGTCGACGGAGAGCCCAAGCTGACGCCAGAGGTTCTCGAACGCCACCTCGTCCTCGGCGGTTAGCCGCTCGCACAGCTCGATGAAGTTCCCGCGGCTGATCGAGATTTGGCGCTTGGGGTCCGGCTTCTCCGGTGGGGTGTAGTCGGCGTCGTACGGGACCGACGGGTCGCAGCGTACGCCGAAGAAGTTCTGCACGCGCCGCTCGGTCGGCAGACCGTTGTCGTCCCACCCCATCGGGTAGAAGACTTCCTTGCCGCGCATCCGCTGGTAGCGCGCGATCAGGTCGGTGTGGGTGTAGGAGCTGACGCTTCCGACGTGCAGCGACCCGGACACCGTCGGGGGCGGGGTGTCGATGGCGTACACCTGGTCGCGGGACTTGCTGCGGTCGAATGCGTAAACGCCGCGCTCCTCCCACGCCTCGCTCCACTTGGCCTCGAGCCCTTCCAGCGTCGGCTTCTCCGGTACGACGACCGCGCGCGCGGCGGCGGTCGACGTGTCAGGAGCCGGGGTGGAGAGGGTCTCGGTCATAGCCCTGAATCCTACGTGGCTGCGGTGTGCCCCCGCGAACCAGTTGCGGCGGCGTACCCCCTCTCCACGCCCTCACTCCCCTTCTACAAGTTGCGGGAACCACACCGCGACACGCCGTGGAGTCCTGCAGTTCCCGCGATCGCGGCAGGGGGCGGACGGCGAGGCTGCGGTGCGGGATCGGAGCGCGGCACCCATAGACTTCCAGCGATGCCCGACACCCCTGAGCTGGCGGCCTTTCGTGACGCCGAGCGCGCGCTGCTGCAGCGGTGGCCGGAGACCAAGCTCGACCCGTCGCTGGAACGGATCTCCGCGCTGTGCGACCTGCTCGGTCAGCCGCAGCGCGCCTCCCCGGTCGTGCACTTGACCGGTACCAACGGCAAGACCTCCACAGCGCGGATGGTCGACACCTTGCTCCGCGGCCTGGGGCTGCGTACCGGGCAGTTCACCAGCCCGCACCTGGAGTCGATGACCGAGCGGATCAGCGTTGACGGCGTGCCCCTGTCTCCGCAGCGGTTTACGGAGGTGTACGCCGAGGTGGCGCCGTACGCCCAGGTCGTCGACAACTCCGGGGCCCACCCGGTGTCATTCTTCGAGTTCGTCACCGCGATGGCGTTCGCGGCCTTCGCCGATGCCCCCGTCGACGCCGCCGTGGTCGAGGTCGGGATGGGCGGCAGGTGGGACAGCACCAACGTCGCCGACGCGACCGTCGCGGTCGTCACTGCGATCGGCGTCGACCACAGCCGCTACCTCGGCGACACAGCCGAAGCCATCGCCGAGGAGAAGGCGGGCATCCTGAAGCGCGGCACGCTCGGCATCCTTGCCCAACAGTCGGTCGAGGTGGCTGAGGTGCTTCTGCAGCATGCGGCCGAGATCGGTGCGACCGTGGCGCGCGAGGGGCTCGAGTTCGGCGTCATCGAGCGCACCCCCGGGATCGGCGGGCAGATGCTCACGCTGCAAGGGCTGGGCGCGACGTACGACGAAATCTTCCTCCCGCTCTACGGCGCCCACCAGGCCCACAACGCCGTCTGTGCGCTCGCCGCGGTGGAGGCGTTCGCCGGCGGCCACGGACTCGACGGCGGCCTCGACATCGAGGTCATCCGTGAGGCGTTCTCACGGGTCACGTCGCCGGCCCGGCTCGAGATCATCCGGCGCTCGCCGACGGTCGTGCTTGACGCCGCGCACAACCCGCACGGTGCTGCGGCCCTGGTCGAGGCGGTACAGGAGTCGTTCGCGTTCTCACCGCTCGTTGGCGTCGTCGGCGGGATGGAGGACAAGGACGTGGCCGGACTCGTCGACGCCTTCGAGCCGATCATGGCCAATATCGTCTGCACCCAGAACTCCACCGCGCGCGCGATGCCGGCCGAGGAGCTGGCCGAGGTCGCCCGCGGCGTTTTCGGCAACGACAGGGTCGAGGTGGCGCCACGTCTCGACGACGCGCTCGACGTCGCTGTCGGGCTTGCGGAAAGCGTCGACGCCGACGCCATCGGTCTCGGCGGTGGGGGAGTGCTCGTCACCGGGTCGGTCATCACGGCCGGCGAGGCTCGTCGGCTCCTCGGCGGTGAGCGACGGTGAGATCACCGCGAAGGATGATGTGCGCCGCCGTACTCGGCTTCGAGTGCATCGTGCTCGGCCTGGTGACACCGGTGCTGATCTCGGTCGAGGAGGTCTCGACGTCGGTAGCGCTCCTCACCGGGGTAGGCCTCGCGACCGCCGCCGTCGTCATCGCCGGCCTGCTGCGCGCCGAGTGGGCGTACTGGCTGGGTTTCGCGTTGCAGGCCGCGGCGGTGGCACTCGGCTTCGTCGTCTCGGTGATGTTCGTACTCGGCCTGATCTTCGCGACGCTGTACACGTCGGCATATCTGCTCGGCCGCAAGATCGAGGCGCAGTACGCCGCGCAGGCCGATCACCTCTGAAGCGTCAGCCGTCGCTAGGCTCACCGTCATGACTCAGCGCTCGCTCGTCCTGCTCAAGCCCGACACGGTTCGTCGGGGGCTGATCGGACAGGTACTGGCGCGCTTCGAGGCCAAGGGCTTGGCGACCGTAGCGATGGAGCAACGCACGATCACCGCCGAGCTGGCCGAGCGGCACTACGCCGAGCACGTCGACCGCGACTTCTACCCGCCGCTGCGCGACTTCGTCACCAGCGGACCCCTTGTCGCTCTGGTGGTTGAGGGCGACGACGCGGTCGAGGTGGTGCGCTCACTCAACGGAGCCACCGACGGGCGCAAGGCTGCGCCCGGAACGATCCGCGGTGACTGGAGCCTGTCGAACCGGGAGAACCTGGTCCACGGGTCCGACTCGCCCGAGTCCGCCACTCGCGAGATTGCGCTCTGGTTCCCCGACCTCTGACCGTCCACTTCCCGATTCGTCCGACTGGGCGACGTGTGGGTGCTCCGCGCTGGGTCGGACGAATCGTTACGCCTCGGATTCGTCCGACTGGGCGACGCGTGGGTGCTCCGCGCTGGGTCGGACGAATCGTTAGGCCTCGGCGTCCGGGACCTGGTCCTGGCGCTCGAACCGTGCGATCGAGGTCACCAGTCCACCGCCGACGGTGAAAACGCACCAGGTGTCGGTTGGCTCGGTCGGGGCACCGCCTGGTGCCGCGGGCGCGGTCCACCGGGCAGTCTCCGGTACGACGAAGCGGCCTTCGATCTCGCGGAACTCGTCGCGCGGATCGAGCCGGATGCCCGAGCGGGTGAGCCATGCTCTGACGAGGTCGTGACCGTGGCCGACGCCGCGCGGCCCCTGCACTGCCACATCGTGCGCACAGAGTGCGACCGCTTGATCGATGTCGCCGGCGTTGACGGCGTCATGCCACTGGCTCAGGATTCCGGCGGGGGTGCTTGTCGAAGAGACGGAGTCTGGGTGTTCGCTCATTCGCCAAGCCTGTCACGCCCGACGACGGCCGCCTCGCCGTGTCCACTACCACCGTCAGTCCTCCAGGACCGACCGCGCCGCTGCCACAGCTTGGTCGACGACTTCGTCGACTGGAGGCGCCACGTCGATCGTCACCCCGGCTTCGGACGGCTCGAGCGGCGCGAGGGTGTCGAACTGCGACCGCAACAGGGCGGCGGGCATGAAGTGCTGACGCAGCTCCATCCGGTGGCGCAGCAGGTTTTCAGCGCCCGACAGGTGGATAAAGAAGGTGTCGGAGGCGGCTTTGCGCAGGACATCTCGGTAGGCCTTGCGTAACGCTGAACACGTCAGGACGGTCGAATCGCCGGCGCCGTCTCGCTCTCTGGTCCAGTCGGCGAGCGCCTCCAGCCATGGCCAGCGGTCATCGTCGGTGAGCGTCGCTCCGGACGTCATCTTCTCGACGTTGACGCGAGGGTGGTAGTCGTCGCCCTCTGCGAACAGCAGGTCGAGCGAGGCCGCCAGCCGTTCGGCCACTGCCGTCTTGCCGACTCCGGCTACACCCATCACCACGAAGTGGTGTGCCGTGCTCTTGGCTGCCGGTGTAATCGTCACGCCAGTGCCCAGGGTGCGAGAGCGACCCTCAAAGCGGTGAGTCGCAGGGT
>JACCVZ010000374.1 GCA_013697905.1 Nocardioidaceae bacterium | reverse complement strand
CAGCTGCTCAATCCGCTACTGGCGAACGCCGTCCGGCACGCGTCCACGGCGGTGCGCGTCTCCACCGTCGTCGCGAACGACCACGTGCAGATTCGGATCCGAGACGATGGTCCGGGGATCGCAGATGGCGACGCCGACAGCGTCTTCGAGCCAGGTTCGCAAACCTCCGGGGGCTCCGGCGCGGGCCTGGGCCTGGGCCTGGCGCGACGTCTCGCCCGGTCGTTGGGCGGCGAGGTGCGCGTCGCCCGGGCCGATCTTGGAGCGGAGCTCGTGGTCGAGCTGCCCTTCGTCGCGGAACACGATTGACCGGTGTTGCGCCCCGCCGACGCGTTCAGGAGCCGTCCAGGTTCGCGCTGGCAGCCTCCCAACATGACACCCTCCAAGAGCGCACGGAGTTCCATCGCCTCCCGCGGCCGCCAGATGCTGAACAAGGTCCCGGAAGTCACCCTCTACTTCTGGATCATCAAGATCATGGCCACCACCGTCGGCGAGACCGCCGCCGACTATCTCAATGTCAACCTCGGCTTCGGCCTGACCAACACCACTTATGTCGTGGGAGCGCTGCTGCTGGCGATCCTCGGCTTCCAGTTCAAGGCGACCAAGTACGTCCCCGGGATCTACTGGACGGCGATCGTGTTCATCAGCGTCGTCGGCACCCTGATCACCGACAACCTGGTCGACAACTTCGCGGTGTCGCTCGTGACGACCACAGTGGCATTCAGCGTCGCGCTCGCGGCGACATTCGCAGCCTGGTTCGTCAGCGAGCGGACGCTGTCGATCCACACCATCATCACCAGCCGCAGGGAAGGCTTCTATTGGCTGACGATCTTGTTCACGTTCGCGCTGGGCACCGCGGCTGGCGACCTGTTCGCGGAACGCCTCAGTCTGGGCTACTGGGTCTCGGCACTCCTCTTCGGCACCGTGATCGCGATCATTGCGTCCGCGCATTTCCGCCTGAAGCTCAATCCGGTCCTGTCCTTCTGGCTGGCCTACATTCTGACCCGCCCGCTCGGCGCGTCGATCGGCGACTATCTGTCCCAGCCGCACAGCAACGGTGGCCTCGGGCTCGGGACGACCGGGACCAGCGCCCTGTTCCTGACCACAATCCTCGGACTAGTCACCTACCTCGCGATCACCAAGAAGGATCAGACCCCGGCCGAGGTCATCTTCGCCCAGCTCTCAGACCGCGAACCCTCCCCGAAGCGCTGGGACGGGCCGCTCGAGGTCGCCCACGAGAAAGCCTGACCCAAGATCCGACGAGCAAACCACCGACCCCAAGCGGCCCGCCCCGGCGGGCCGTTGGTGTTCCTGACGATGAGAATCTCATCTTCAGCTCATCGGCGTCACCTACGGTCCGCCGCAATTCCCGCGACTGAGGAGGCACGAGTGACGTGACGGAAAAGGTCAAGAAGTTCTTGCTCGGCATGGCCGCGCTGGCCGCGCTGGCGCTCGGCGGCTCTGCTCTCGCCGGCGCGGCTGCAGGCGGCAACGGCACCGCGGCAACTAAGAGCAGCCAAGCCGCGGAGGGTCTCGAGGCTGCCGAGGGCAAGGAGGTCGAAAACAGCGCTGCCGACCCCGACAACGTCCAAGAAGAGAACGGCGAAGACGACTCGACCGAGACACACGGGTCCGACAGACCGGTCACCGGCGACGCGGCCTCTCGAGCCAGTCAAGCCGCGGCCGCAAAGACGGGCGGCAGGCCGGGCAAGGTCGAGCGCGACAGCGACAACGGCGCTACCTACGAAGTCGAGGTCACCAAGGCCGACGGCACGAAGGCCGACGTGCGCCTCGACCGCAATTACAAGGTGGTCGGCATCGATCAGAACAACGAGCAAGACCAGGCCGGCGAGCAAGACCAAGCCGGCGAGCAAGACCAGACCGGCGAGCAAGACCAGGCCGGCGAGCAAGACCAGGCCGGCGAGCAGAACCAAGCCGGCGAGCAGAACTGAGCGGTCGAGCAAGATCGCGAGCCGTCCGCATCGATGCCCGAGCCGGTCGCAACGCTTATCCGCCGAAACCTCCGGAGCCCGGCGCGCCGCCGGGCTCCGGTCGTCTCGCGGGGCGCACCCACCGCAAACGGAGCCTCCGACGAAGACGGTCTTCGTGTCGCATCGCGCGAAGCCGCGGTTCCCGGTCTCGACGAAGCGCGCGGTGCACGGCGCCGGCCTGGCGGCGGGGCGCGGGGGCGCACTGCTCGCCTCGCTGCGCGGCTGGCCAACACGCGCGG
>JACCVZ010000048.1 GCA_013697905.1 Nocardioidaceae bacterium | reverse complement strand
GCGAGCCCGCAGCTGTGTGCAGCCGGACGTAGTCGCCCTGGGCCTCGACGTACCGCACGTCGCTGCGTTGGATGAACCGGGTGACCCCGCCGAGCTCGACCGAGATGGTCTCGTCGCTGTCGTCGGCCTCGCGGGGTTGCTCGCGGGCCTCGACGACGCGGCGGACAGCTTCGGCGAGTCGCACTTCTCGCACCGGTTTGAGCAGGTAGTCGACGGCGTTGATCTCGAAGGCCTCGACAGCGTGGGCCTCGTGGGCGGTGACGAAGACGATCTGCGGGCTCGTCTTGAACTGCGCGAGCACCCGCGCCACGTCGAGACCGGACAGTCCGGGCATGGCGATGTCGAGGAAGACCGCGTCGATGTCGCCACGCTCCAAGAGCTTGAGCGCCTCGGCCCCCGAGTCGGTGGCCGTGACGTTGTCGATGCGGTGGTCGCGTGCCAGCAGGAAGCCGAGCTCTTCGCGCACCGGCAGCTCGTCGTCGACGACGAGCACTCGCAGTCCTGGCATGGGCAGACCCTAGTCTCGCTCCCGGCGTATGTCTGCCGCTGCTCCACTCGAGGTTTGGGGAACGTGTGACGTGCTCTGACGCCACGGATCTACCCCCGTACGTCGGCCTCAGCGCTCAGGCCTCAGGTCGTCGGCATCGGAGGAAGCTGCCATACCCCGGAGGTGTTGCGGCTCAGGGGCAGCTCATCCACGACGGCCGAGACGTTGAGCGGCCCATAGATGTGGGGGTAGACGTCGCCGGCATCCGGAACCTCGTCGAGCTGCAACGGTGAGTCGAGCTTCTCGGTGTCGACAACCAGCAGGCTGAGCGGTCCGGCGACATCGGCGTACACGAAGTTGAGTACTGTGGCGACCTGCTCGAACCGCGAGCAGTGCAGGAAACCTTCCTCTGCGAGCGTCCGGCCTCGGGTCGAGGTGGTGTAGGCGCCGTCTGCGCGCGCCTGCTGCCAGTCATCGGGCTCGGCGATGTGGAAGATCAGCATCCCGAAAGCGTTTCATGCGACCGAGCAGGCAGAGTGGTGGCGTGGACCTTGAGATCAAGCGGGCCGGCTTCGCCGAACTGCCGGCCGAGGCGGCGTACCGGTTGTGGCAGCTGCGGACGGCCGTGTTCGTCGTCGAGCAGGACTGCGCCTACCAGGAGCTCGACGGGCGGGATCTGGAGCTGACCACCCGACACTTCTGGACCGAGGACGCGGCCGGCGCCGTGACGGCGTACCTGCGCGTCCTGGTCGAGCCGTCGGGCGACGCGCGCATCGGCCGGCTGTGCGTGGCTTCCTCGGCCCGGTCGGGCGGCCTCGGCCGACGGCTGATGAGTGCCGCTCACCACGAGGTGGGCCAGCGCGACATCGTGCTCGATGCGCAGTCCCATCTGGGGCGCTGGTATGCCGAGCTGGGTTACCAGGTGGACGGGCCGGCGTTCGTCGAGGACGGCATCCCGCACGTGCCGATGCGGCGTACCGTCCAGCCCTGAGACGGCAACCGCCGAAGACGGTGCGGGGAGGTCGGGGAGCGGCGGTCAGGTGTGTACGCCGGGGGAGAACTTCGGCACCCGGACCGTCACCTTGGTGCCGGCGCCGACGGCGGTCTCGATGACGAGCCCGTAGTCGTCCCCGAACGTGCTGCGGAGCCGCTCGTCAACGTTGCCGAGTCCGATGGAGTCCACGCTCTCGTCCCCGGCGAGTGCCCGGCGTACCCGCTCGGGGTCCTCGCCGACGCCGTCGTCCTCCACCGAGATGATCACTTCGGCCCCGACGTCCTCGGCAACGATCGTGATGTGCCCGGTCTCGGGCTTGCCCTCGAGCCCGTGCCGGACGGCGTTCTCGACAAGGGGCTGAAGCGAGAGGAACGGCAGCGTGACCGGCAGCGCCTCAGGCGCCACTCGCAACGTCACGTGGAGGCGGTCGCCGAACCGGGCCCGCTCGAGTCCCAAGTAGCGCTCGATGGAGCCCAGCTCCTCGGCGAGGGTGGTGAAGTCGCCGTGCCGTCGAAACGAGTAGCGGGTGAAGTCGGCGAACTCCAGGAGCAGCTCGCGAGCCCGCTCCGGATCGGTGCGCACGAACGAGGCGATGGCAGACAGCGAGTTGTAGATGAAATGGGGAGAGATCTGCGCCCGGAGCGCCCGCACCTCGGCCTCCATCAGCCGCGTGCGCGACTCGTCGACCTCGGCGAGGGCGAGCTGCGCCGACACCCAGCCTGCGACCTCGTTGGTGGCTCGGATGAGCCCCGCGCTGGGCTGCGGCACGAACACCTGCAGGGTTCCCACCACCCGGCCGTCGACGGTCAGGGGCGCGGTGATCGCGTGCGCGAGCGAGCAGCCGTCCTGCCCACAACGGGTCTGCCCGGTCGAGGTGTTGCCGGCGTCGATGGTCGGGCGCGCCATGTCATACGCGGTCGCGCGGTGGTGCTCACCCCCACCGTCCCAGCCCACCACGCCGTCGAGGTCTGTGAGCGCCGCCGCCGGCGCACCCAGCAGCGCCCGCAGGTAGCGCAGCGACTTGTCAGCGCTCGCCGGAGTCAGCCCTCGCCGCAAGGGAGGCGCGGCCAGACTGGCGGTGTGCAGGGTCCGGAACGTGGCGCGGTCGGCCGGCGTACCGAAGTCGTCGCGACGCCCGGCCATCCACCACAACACAGCCGCAGCCACGGCAATGATCGCCACCACGACGAGGAGGCTTCGCATGCTGCCCACCGCTTCACCGTATCCACCGGCGACGAGGCTGGTGGGGTCGTCGTCGCCGCGTCAGGGGAAGTCGATCAGCAGGCCGCCGTCCAGCTCGTCGCTTCGGCCGGCGCCGGCGGTCTCGCGTCGATAGTTGCCGAGGCCGGAGACCCTGGCCCGGTAGGCGTACGTCTTCCATGGCATCAGCATGCCGTCCGGTCCGCGACCGTAACCGTCGTACAGGGCGCCCACCCTTGACAACAGCTCCTCCCGCTCGGCCGGCGTCATTCGCGCCGACCGTGACTGGGAGGCGACGAAGCCGATGAGGGAGCCCCGATGGAACTGTTGCCAGTGCCGGAAGACTTTGGCCTCGCTCGTCGTGAAGAGATCGGAGTGCTCGACCGGGTCGTCGCCGACGCCGGTATGGGTGATGCCCATCAAGGCGAACACCTTCTTCACCCACGGGACGGTGAGGTCGCCGTTGTTCCAGACGAGTGAGAGCACGCCGCCTGGGCGTAGCACCCGGGCGATCTCCGGCAACGCCTGCTCCTGGTCGAACCAGTGGAACGCCTGTGCGGCAACCACGACGTCGACCGAGCCGGTGGCCAGCGGGATGTGCTCGGCGCGCGCCACGAGGGCGTGGGCGGCCGGGGTCCGTCGCTGCAGGTGCCCCAGCATCTCGGCCGACGGATCGACTGCGATCACTTCGTGACCTAACCCGGCGCTGCCGGCTGTGAGCTTGCCGGTGCCTGCGCCGAGCTCCAGCACTCGTCCGGGGCTGGCGCCGACGAGCCAGCGGACAGCCTCGTCCGGGTAGCCGGGGCGGTGGTCGGCGTACTCGTCGGCCACCTCGCCGAAGCTGGCAGCACGCGCAAGCATCTCCTCGGCCTCCATGACGGCGAGGCTATCGCGGCGGACGTGCGCAGCCGAAGCGTCGTATGCACGAGGCGACCACGTCTCTAGTCTGGTCAGGTGGCCGCTGCCGACGACTTCGCCTCGTGGAGCGCGGCACCGGGAGTGCCGTCGGCGCTGGCGGCGGCCCGCGACAGCGTCGACATGCTGCTGCGCGACCGGGGGCTGCGCCGCACGACGGCAGAGCTGACCACGGAGTCTCTGCTGCGGGGCGCCGCAGCGTCGGCGTTGCTCGAGTCCGACGACCACCAGGCCAACGCTGCGTCGTACGACGAGGCGGTGGAGCGGCTGCGGGACGGCCGCGCGCTGCCGATGGGCGCGGTCGCGGCCCGCCTGAACGCGGGTCTGCTGACGTTGGTGCCAGTCGTCAAACGTTCGCCCCTGCAGGCCCTGGCCCGGATGCATGCGCTGGCATCAGCGGCGGGTGTGCCCGACGAGGCGCGCGGCCGCCCGCGGCCGGAGACCGGTG
>JACCVZ010000338.1 GCA_013697905.1 Nocardioidaceae bacterium | reverse complement strand
CGTCGTTGTGCTCGACCTGGAGCGCGGCAACATGCGGAATGGCAACGTCACAGTAGAAGTCATCGCCGTTGTACTCGCTGCCCGCCGCGCTGTCCGACATGGACGCGAGCCTACGTCCGCTGCTCCTCCGAAGGCGCGCGCCATCACCGGCATAACAAGCAGATCAGGAAATTCGACGCTGACAGGCGGCGATATGACGCGCCTCCGGAAACGCACGGATCGCGGCATGACTGGACGATGGGCGGTTGGGCTGATCAACTCAGTTGCCTCTCTGTCACCATCTCGACAAGATCGTTCCCGTGTTGATCGAGACGACGCGTGAGGGTGTCACTTTGCGTCGACTCACCCCGAGCGATGCCGAGGAGTACTCGTCGCTCCTGCGTTCGAACGAGGCTCACCTGACGAGGTTGGGCAACTACGTCGACGAAGTGGCGACGCCCACATCGGTCTACGCCCAGCAGTTCGCCGATGATGGACCCGTCCTGGCGTTCGCCATCTGTGAGGCGGCGACCATGGTTGGCGGTACGGCGTTGGTGCCAGTCGACCCACCCAAGTACGGGCTGGGGTACTGGCTCGCCGCCGACGCGTGCGGACGTGGGTTGGCGAACGTCGCATTGGCGGCGCTGGCCGACTTCGCGTTCCAGCAGCTTGGCGCTACCGACCTCTTCGCGGGCGTCACCCACGGAAATGAGAAGAGCGCGGCGGTCCTTGAGCGCAACGGCTTCCGGATCGTGGCAGACTTCGCCGACTACACCCGCTTCCATCTCGCACAGCCTGACCAAGGAGACCATCTCAACGGAGCCGCATGCGCGGCCATCTGGGTGCCCGCTACGCCCGCACCTGGGCGCAACACCTACAAGGTCTCGTTGACTCGCGGCGTGCGCGGCACCGTCGTGCACTCGACGGACGACGAGACCCGGGAGCTTTGGAGAGTCTCGTCCCCGAGCGGGTATGACACGTGCTGCCAACGACCCGCGGGGTCGTGCTGGAAGACCGGGTTAGCGCAGCGCTTGACGTGACACGTGGCCTACCCGACCGCGGCGACCGCCCGACGCACCGCGTCAACGGACACCGCGACGTCGGCGTCGTCGGTCGACCAGTTGCTGACCGAGGCGCGCATCACCGCACGGTCGCGCCATTGTGAACCCGACATCCACGCCGTACCGTCCGCCAGAACCCGCGCCGTCACCTCGCGGGTACGCGCGTCGTCGCCGAAGGCGCAGCACACCTGGGTAAAGACAACGTCGTTGAGGACCTCGGCGCCGTCGATGCCGGAGAACCCGCTCGCCAGGGCGCTCGCGTTGGCGGCGAGGCGGTCGACCAGTGCGGCGATCCCGGCGCGTCCCAGGCAACGCAGCGTCGCCCACACCGGCACGCCACGGGCCCGCCGAGACAGCTCGGGCACCTTGTCCATCGGGTCGCCGGCCTCGTCGGGGATGAAGTAGGACGCATGGCTGCCCATCGCCCGGCGCAAGGGCTCTGGGCGGGCGACGATCGCGATCCCGCAGTCGTACGGCACGTTGAGGGTCTTGTGCGCGTCGGTGGCCCAGGAGTCCGCGCGCTCGACGCCGGCGGTCAGGTGCGCGAGCCGCGGCGAAGCGGCCGCCCACAGGCCGAACGCGCCGTCGACGTGCACCCACGCGCCTTTCGCGTGGGCGAGAGTGGTCGCCGTCTCGAGGGGGTCGAAGGCGCCTGAGTGCAAGTTGCCGGCCTGCAGGCACACGATCGTGGGTCCGGTGACGCCCGCCAGGGCCGCCTGCAACGCGTCGGTCACCAGGCGCCCCTGGTCGTCCGCGGCCACGACCTCCGGCTCCCCCAGCCCGAGGTAGCGCAGCGCAAGGTCCACGGTGACGTGTCGCTCAGCGCCGACCAGGACGCGTACGCGAGGTGCTCCGGTCAGCCCCCGCCGGTCGAGATCCCAGCCGGCGTCGGTCAGCACCTGCTGCCGCCCGGCCGCGAGACCGGTGAAGTTGGCCATTGTCCCCCCGGTGACGAAGCCGACGTCGGCCCCGTCCGGGAGGCCCAGCAGGTCCAGGATCCACCGGCCGGCGACCTCCTCCACGACCACCGTTCCTGGCGTCGCGTACCGCAGACCGCTGTTCTGGTCCCACGCGCTGGTCAACCAGTCCGCGCCGAGCGCGGCGGGAAGCGTCCCACCCATCACCCACCCGAAGAACCGTCCGGACGGGATCGCCATCAGCCCCGGCTCGACCGCGTCCGCCAGCATGTCGACGACGGCTGCGGCGTCGCTGCCCTCGTCGGGCAGCGGCTTGTTGAGGTCCTGGAGCAGGCTGTCGGCGTCTCGCCGGGGAGGCACCGGTCGGGTCGCGAGCGACGCTAGCCACTCCCGGGCCCGCGTCGCCGCACGGTCGAGGGCCGCTTCGTACTCTTCGGTCGCCAGCGCCATGCCTCACTATGGCAGAGCCGTCAGCGGCAGCTCTCCGCTCGCCCGGGAGTGCCCATGCCATCTCAGAACGGGACGCGAACGGCCAGCAGGCCGTCGCCGCGCCCGCGGGAACGTTCTTCGAATGCCCCGATCGCTGGTGGGGCGCCGCTCACGGCGATCACGAGGCATCTATCGGTAGCCGCCGTGGCCATCGCAGCCGGCGCTACGTTCGGATTGCTCGGTGCGTACGCCACCGAGGTGCCCGGCGATAGGACGCGCCTCGCGATCCACACCCTGCATGCGCGGTCGCGGCACGAGCGCCCGGTCAATCGACTACGTCAGCAGGTGAGCGTCAGGCGCCACCCGGGGTGACTTGGCCCACCTGGGCGATCTGGTTTCGGCGTAACGGCCCACCCTCTGGTCCTGGTCGGATTCTCGCCGTGTTGATGAGCCTCTTCGGGTTCGGTGAATCCGATCTGGCACCAGCCGGACGGCGAGCAGGATGTAGGGCAAGGAACCCCAGATATTCGGATGGTGAGTTCTGCGCGACGTCGACGGGGAACTGTGACGAGGTGATGTACCGCAAGTCCGTGAGTGTGGACCGTTGGGTGTCGCGGGCCCTGCTCGTGGCGGCCGACTCGTACTGTGACGAGTTGGGCAGCGAATCCTATCGAGGCATCCCGGACGCACCGACCCACAGATTCGGCAAGTCGCCGACTACGTCATCCCGTCGGCCCCGAAGATGCGCTCGGGTGCTGGGCGTGCCCGGGCAGTCGTCGTTGGAGAGGTCGACGGGCGGAAGATTAGCTCGAACAGCTGCTCGAGGTCAGCGGCGGGGTCGGTCAGTCGTCGTACGGCGGTAGCTATGGCGGCACTGCGCTGCCTGCCGAGGCGGCCGTCGACGAGTGAGTGGAACTTGTCGTCCAGAGCAGCGTCAGTCAGTGGGTGATCAGGGTCGCCTGTGGCGGTGGTCGGTCCGGAGCTGATCCGTCGGCCGTCTCGTAGCACTACCGTCACTTCCGCCCAGCGCTCGGCGGGAAACTTCGACGTGTACTCATGGCGTTCGATCATGGTGATGCCGTCACTCAATCGCAGCACCTGTTCGTCGGTGAGGCCACCCGGGCCTACCTCGGCTGGGCCGACCACGCCTCGGGCCAACGCTGCGGCGACCGGGAATGGCAGGCTGTATTGCGCCTCTTCAGTAGTTCGCGGGCGCCGTGTGCTCAGCCGGGCGGCGTGGTGGAAGGTGACGACTTCTGCGTGGTCAACCTGTGTCGCGACCAGCTGATGTCGCTTACGCAGCTCCAGAGCGGCTTGGACAGCTGGTTGTGCCCATCGGCAGACGGGATGCGGCTTGAAGTACAGCTCAAGGATGCGCCAGCGCACACCCAGGTCCTGCCAGAGTGCGGCGATGTGGGGCCGCTCGTCGTAGACCAGCATCGCCGGTGCCCCGGTGAACCCATCCGCCGCTAGCAGCGCCGCGCTGACTCCGGTCATCGCGCCCCAGCCCGAGCCGTCCTTGACCATGGTCGGGTGATCGATGCAGCGCATCATCGGTCCGCGAGGCCCGTGATACTCGGCGATTCCAAGCGCATGATTGGTGGTTGGGAGACTCAGCCGCAGCAGGCGTGCAGCCGCTGCCGCACAGGCCAGTGCATTCCAAGCGCCGGAGACATGGTACTCAGCGGCCGTGGCATGAAGGGTCATCCCCGCCCGGATGCCGACCTCGTATCCCCCAACCAAGCCCGTCAGCAGTTCCGGCCCATCGAGGCCGACATCGCCGTCGGCCAGCGCGAGCAGCGCCGGCAACAAGGCTGCGCCCACATGGCCCTTGGCCAGCGAATGCCCCTCATGCCCGTCCAGGCTGTCGATCGTCATGCCCCCGGCCAACGCGGCGCCGACTGGACTCACCCGTCTGCCGTCGAACAGCATGCGTGCTCCAGTGCCAACCGCCCCGAAGTGTCGAGCGGCGTGCTCGCACGCGAGGCGGGAAAGCTGCGTGCCAGCTCCGACCGCGCCGACCCCGAGCAGGTCGAGCACGCACCGCTGCCCCTGCTCGACCACGTGCGTCGGCAGGTCGGCGAAGCGCAGCTCATGAACGAAGACCGGCATGTCACCGGCGCTTGGATGGTGCACGGCTTATGAGTCCCTTCGACCCAACACAGTACGTCCGACCCGCCTGTTACGGCGCACCCTCACCCACGGGAGCCGGACGTAGGTCGTCTGGGCGCCAGCCCTCAAGCACACCCCATCCCGGCGGAACGTCCACGTGCACAGTGGACGACATCCATCGTGTTCCCAACCGAGCGGTGACCGTCAGTGGCGCAACCATCACAATTACCCTTCGAACCGCTGTTTGAGGGGGTGGTTTTGTCGGAACAGTTGCGAAGGTATTACTATCCGTGATCATGAGGCAATTGCTGGAATTTCTTAGGGACAACTCTCGGTTGCCGAGGTACTGTACCGAAGTCTGGCACTCGTCCCGGGTGTGAGAGGCAACATCTCGGTGGTGACGTTGACTTAGTCAAAGTAGAAGAAGACGTCCCCGGGAGACCGAGGGCCTCGCCGTTGCGCACTCGTGGCGTCTCTTAGCCATGTCATTCTTCCCTATGCGGTAATTAATCTCTGGAGGATCTATGTTCGGCAATCGACTTGTTCATAATATGATTGAAAGAAGCGCAGAAAACGATACTGACAGGAGGAAATTCCTCCGTAGCGCCGGCGTCGCTGGCCTCGGTGTCGTTGGTGCTACTGCGCTGTCCGGCATCGGAGCGGGTAGTGCCCTTGCCGACGATGGGCCGAGCGATGCAGCCATCTTGAACTTCGCCCTCAACCTCGAATACCTCGAAGCAGAGTTCTACTCGCATGCGGTCTTCGGGCATGGCCTTGCCAGCCAGCTCACCACCGGCAAGGGTGACCGCGGCGGTGTCATCGGTGGTCGCAGGGTCAACTTCAAGACTCCTGACATCCGGAAGTTCGCCAGGGAGATTACCGAGGACGAGATCGACCACGTGCGCTTTCTTCGTGCGACGCTCGGCTCGGCCAAGGTGGCCCGTCCCGAAATCAACCTCAGGAACAGTTTCACTGCAGCCGCACGAGCGGCCGGTCTGATCAACGCCCATCAGACCTTCGACCCCTACGCCAACGAGAACAACTTCCTTCTCGCGGCATTCATTTTCGAAGACGTCGGCGTCACGGCATACAAGGGTGCAGCTCCGCTCATCAACAACAAGACGTACCTGGAAGCCGCGGCCGGAATTCTCGCAGTCGAGGCGTACCACGCTTCGACCATTCGAACGAACCTGTACCTGAGGGACCTGATGGCTCCAGCAAATGCTATCTCGAATGCTCGGGACAGCCTCGACGGATCATCAGACGATGACCAAGGCATCGGATCCCAGGAGCGTGCGAACATCGTGCCGACGGACAGTAACGCTATTGCATTCAGCCGTACCGCCGACCGGGTCCTCAACATCGTCTACCTGACGCCAAACAGGGCAACCCAAGGTGGATTCTTCCCCGACGGGGTCAACGGAGTCATCCACGTCAGTGGGCCGTGACTTCGCATGCTTCACCGTGCCCGCCCCGAACCGTCACTCGGGGCGGGCACGCACAACTCCCCTGCACGCTGAGTGATGAAACGACAAGTGAAACGGACACGGACTGCGAGGACAGCGGTCGGGAACTACACCGGGGCGCAGACCAGCCGGCCGACAACATCTCAGCGGGTGAGGCGGCGAAGGTCCTCGCGAGCATGAGCCAGCGCACGATCGGCCTGCCCAGCCTCGGCTTCCGCCTCAGCCAGCCTCTCTTGCTTGCCCCCCACCAGGTCGGTCAGACCTGCTAGCTCGGCCGATGCGCGCTCGAGATCCGCGTGCAGCCGTTCCACCGTGGCAACGGCCGAGCGGCGGTCCTCGTCGGCGCTCCGGACTTTTGCGTCAGCCTTCTCGCGACGAGCATGCGCCCTGCGCGCGTTCTTCTCGGCAACCGCGACTGCGGCCTCTGCCTTCTCGACGGCCTTGGTACGCCGATTCCGCCGGTCGTCGAGGTCAACAACGTCGGCGCCCGACGACATCGACAGCGACGGCGATGCGGCGACCAAGGTGCCGCCCTCCAACCCCCCCAACCCGAATCCGGACACGTCCAGGGCGGCGACCAACCGACCAGCTGCCAGCGCCTCCGCACTCTGCGGGTCGGACAGCGTCGCCTCGAGCGTGGTGCGCACATCGCTCTCGACGTCGCTGCTGACTCGCCGCGAGCCGGCAAGAGACATCGTCTGCCGCACCAGCGCGGAGACCAGCTCGTGGCGCCGTCGGGTCAGCAGCCGGAGCTCGTCGCCGGTGACACCGGCCATGCCGGCACGCATCTCGCGTCCGAGATCGAGCAGCACGTTCACCTCGTCGGCGTACTGCCGGGTGAGCTGGTTGGCCAGCCACGCGGCCATTGTCGGCTTGCGCAGCGACTGGACCTGTCTTGCCAGTTCAGGCTCGCCCTCGGCGCGCGCTTGCTTGGTACGGTCGTTGCGGACGGCGGTGAACTCGTCGAGGGGTAGTCCGTACAGCTCGCTGGCAACCGCATCGAGATCCACCGGACCAGTCTCTCAAATAGCGACCCGCGAGCTGCTCCGGACGACGCTCGCCAGGAGCTCAATCCGCGCGGCGTGACAGACCCTGGTCGACCATGTCCAACAGCTGCCCCCCGATATCCGCGACCTCTCTCGCAGCGATGCTGCGCAGCGGGCCTTCGATGAGCAGCACCGCCAACCCGTGCACAGCCGACCAAGCCAGGTACTCCGCCCCCTGACGCCCGGCTTTCGTGGCAGAAAGACGTGAGTGACGCCCGGAGTGCCTACTGGACGTGACTCGCAACACACAGTTATCGTGCGATCACATCTGATCACGCGACGAAGGTGTTCCCATCGTCGCCTGAGTCCCACTCGAGGGACCGGAGCGCACCCCGGCGAGGAGCCATACGTGAAAGCACTACGTCATATCGTGTGCTTGCTGATGATCTGTTCGGGCTTCGTGCTCGTCCAAGGTTTCAGTGCAGCCAGCACCACCAAGGAATTCTCGCAGGCCAAATCCGCCGCCGACGAGTCACTGCTCCAGAAGCTCAAGAACCAAGCCAGCGGTTCGGTCCGGGTCGAGCGAGAGCCAGCCACCGACCGCGCCGGCTTCATCACGGTCGGCCGAGGCGGCGACCTGATGCCCGGCAACGACGCTCGTGCGGTCGACAAGGCCGCAACGTTCCTCGGCAAGTACGGCGCCCTGCTCGGCGCCAGCGACACGACGCAGCTGAAGCAGACAGCCCGCAGCAGCGACAAGTTCGGCACGACCGTGGCTTACACGCAGCAATACCGCGGCGTCCCTGTCTTCGGGGCCATGGTCCTGGCTCACCTCGACGACGCAGGTGACCTCACCGCCGTCAACGGCACCGCCGTGCCGAACCTCAGCCTTTCGACGACGCCACGGCTCAACCAGGCACAGATCGCCGACCGTGCCGTGCGCTACATCAAGTCCGACCCGCCGACCGGCGAGGACGGCAAGGCTGGCGACACGACCGGCCTCCGGGCCGCCTCGACGGATCTGCTGGTCTACCGGATGGGCCTCGTACGCGGTACGCCCGGTCCTAGCTACCTGGCCTACCGCGTCGAGGTCACCAACGGCCACAACATCCGCGACATCGTCTTCATGCACGCGGGCAACGCCAAAGTGCTCAACCGCTACTCGATGATCCACACCGACCTCGAGCGCAGGGTCTACGAGAAGAACTACGACCCGGCCGCCCTGGTGTGGAAGGAGCACGACCCATTCCCGGACGGCCTCAGCGAGGACCAGCAGAACATCGTCCGCGCGACCGGTGAGACGTACTGGTTCTTCAGGAACGCGTTCGGCCGCGACTCCTACGACGGCAAGGGCCACGTGATGGAGACGGTCAACAACGACCCGCGCATCTCGTGCCCGAACGCCAACTGGAACGGCACCACCACGAACTACTGCAACGGTGTCACCTCTGACGACGTCGTCGCGCACGAGTGGGGGCACGCCTACACCGAGTACACCGACAACCTCATCTACCAGTGGCAGCCGGGTGCGCTCAACGAGTCGTACTCCGACATCTGGGGCGAGACCGTCGACCTGATCAATGGCCGGATGGACAGCGACGAGGGCGACATCAGCACCAAGCGGCCCGACAACTCCTGCTCCACACACTCCCCGGCGACACCGGTCGTCGACATCAACTCGCCGGAAAGTATCAAGAAGCGGTGCGAGGCCGGTCCGGCCCAGTTCGGCCCCCAGCTGACCGCGACGGGTGTCACTGGAGATGTGGTCCAGGGTCTGGACCCGGCCAACCTTGCCGGACCTAGCACCACCGATGCCTGCTCACCGCTCACCAACGGCGCAGCGGTCTCCGGCAAGATCGCCCTGGTCGACCGCGGTGCGTGCGCCTTCACTGTCAAGGTGAAGAACGCGCAGGTTGCCGGTGCCATCGCCGTCATCGTCGGCGACAACGTCGAGGCGACTCCCGGCCCGATGAGCGGTACCGACCCGACAATCACTATTCCGTCGGTCCGGATCCGGCTCAGCGACCGCAACCTGATCGTGGGTGCCCTCAACGCCGGTCAGACGGTCAACGTCACGATGCACGACCAGACGACGACCCAACGCACCGACTCGTACCGCTGGCTGGTTGGCGAGGACAGCTCGGCGTTTGGCGGCGCGATCCGCGACATGTGGACACCGACCTGCCACGGCGACCCCGGCAAGGTCAGCGACGCGCAGTACTACTGCGCGAGCGACGACGCCGGTGGCGTGCACAGCAACTCTGGTGTGCCGAACCACGGCTACGCCCTGCTGGTCGACGGCGGCACCTACAACGGCCGGACGATCGAGGGGATCGGGCTGACCAAGGCGGCGCACATCTACTGGCGCGCGCAGACCACCTATCAGACCCCGACGACCGACTTCGCCGACCACGCGGATGCACTCGACGCCGCCTGCGCCGACTTGATCGGTGAAACGGTCAAGGGTCTCAGCACGGCAGGCGCGCCGGAGAACATCAACCCGCCGGCACCGTTGCCTGATCAAACGATCGCCGCCACCGACTGCGCACAGGTCTCGGCAATGGCCGAGGCCGTCGAGCTCCGCAAGGACCCGACGCAGTGCAACTTCCAGCCGCTGCTGGCCAAGAACGCACCGAACCTCTGCGCCAGCAACCAGAAGCGCAACGTCATCTGGCGTGACAGCTTCAACGACGGCCTGGGCAACTGGGACGTCACCAGCACGAACATCTTCGGTGGCCCAACGTTCCCTTGGAGAGTCGACCGCACGCTGCCGAGCAACCGCGACGGTAGCGCGGCGAAGGGCCCAGATCCGACCGGCGGGAGCTGTGACGGCAGCACCGACGACCATTCGTCGGTGACCTCGATGACGACCGACCCGATCCTCATCCCGGGCTCACAACAGAAGAGCCCGCGGGTGACGTTCAACCACTACGTGGCGACGGAGACGGGGTACGACGGAGGCAACCTGAAGGTACGCATCAACAGCGAAGGCACCTTCGAGGTGGTGCCGCAGGAGGCGTACATCTTCAACAAGCCGACGAAGCTGGCGACTGAGGAGGCCGGCAACACCAACCCGCTCGCGGGTCAGGACGGCTTCACCGGCACCGACGGCGGCGAGGTCACCGGCAGCTGGGGCCAGTCGCAGGTCGACCTGACCATGATCGGCGCCCGCTCGGGCGACTCGATCGAGCTGCGGTTCGACATGGGGATGGACGGCTGCAACGGACTCGACGGCTGGTACGTCGACGACGTGACCGTCTCCACCTGCAAGGCCAAGACCGACGTCCATGCCGTGCAGTCCCCACGCCCGTCTCGCTACGGCACCGCGCCTAAGGTCAACGTGACCGTAGAGTCCCTCGGCGGGCAGGGGGCCCCGTCAGGTGATGTCGTTGTTCGCGCCAGGGGTGGACGGGTACTGGGCACCTCCAGCCTGACCAACGGTGGCACTCGTGTCGTGCTGCCGAGATTCCTCAAGGCTGGTCTCCACCAGGTCGTGGCCCGCTATCAAGGCTCTGACCTGCACGCATCCAGCCGGACAGGGTTTACGGTGCGGGTGATCAAGGCGGTGACCGACACGAGGCTGAACCTCACGCCGAATCAGGTCGTCGAGGGGCGCAGGATCTTCGCCAAGGTCAACACCACTGCGACGAATGGTTTCGCCCCGAGTGGTCAGGCGGTGCTCAAGCACAACGGTCACGTCATCGGGCGCAGCTACCTGAGCAACGGCCACGTGCAGTTCGCAGTCGACCGCAATCTGCCCCGTGGCAAGCAGTCAATGAAGGCTGTCTACCTCGGCAACCACAATGTGTCGCGAAGCGCTGACGCCGACACCGTCCGGGTGGTCCGCTGACCACCCAGCAGCTCACACACCTGAGCCCCCTTCCGGATCGCAGCAGCGGCCTGGGAAGGGGCTTAGACGCGTTCAGCCGTCCGTGCCAAGGGTGCGTCTTCCCCCGGCTGCCACCGCACTGCGTTTGTCCTGGTCGAACGGCTACCCTCGAGTCATGCGCTTGGTTCTCGGCTTGCTCGCCTTAGCGGTGGTATTTGCTGTCCTCGGCTTGGTCCTCAGCGCGCTCAAGTGGCTGTTGATCATCGCAGCAGTGCTGGTCTTCGTAAGCGTCGTTCTTGGCTCACGGCAACGGCGGCACACCACGACGAAGTACTGACTACCAGGCTCGCGATGGCCCGCGGGCGGAGCTCGCCCACGCTCAAGCGGCCGTCGTACGGCAGTCCAGACAGAAGCCCATCTCGGCGGTGCTGTTACGCAGAATCAGCGAGGGGTACCTGTGACGCAGAACAGCCCCCAGCCCGGGAGCGCGGTCACGCAGAGGAGGCAGGATGAAGATCGTTGCGGTCCTGGTGGTCATCTGGCTGGTGATAGGCGTCATCGCAGCCGTCCAGCGTGACTACTTCGGCGACAGTAAGACAAACTGCGCAGAGTTCAGCGACACAGCCGTGACGATTGTCGCCGGGCCACTCAACTATGTCGGCGTCAACCCCAAAGTCAAGTGCAAGGTGCCGCAGCCTTCCAAGTGATCGCAACCTGAGCTGACGCAGATGGTCCGGATCCATCTCGATACCGACTTTGCAGGTGATCCGGACGACGCTTGCGCTCTCGCCATGCTGCTCGGCTGGCCAGGCGTCGACATGGCCGGCATCACCACGGTCGCCGACCCGGATGGTCGCCGTGCGGGCTATGTGCACCGGCTGCTAGAGATGGCAGGGAGCCCAGACATCCCAGTGGTCTCCGGCGCCGGCGCCTCACTCACTACCGGCCTGGCGATGGGAAGTCTCCCCGACCATGACCGGTATTGGGGCGATGATCCGGTCACGCCGGTGGTGAGCCCCTCCGGAGCTGCGACCGGCCTGCTCAGGCGCAGTGTCGCCAGCGGCGCCACCGTCGTGGCGATCGGGCCGCAGACCAACCTCGCGATGCTGGAGCTCGACCAACCCGGCGTGTTGACCCACGTGCAGGTGGTAGCGATGGGGGGTTGGTTCGGTCCCCCCGCTGACGGCCTGCCCGACTGGGGCCCGACGCACGACTGGAACACTCAGCGCGACACCCGCGCCGCTGCCACCGTGGCGGACCGCGCGCAGCTCACCTTGGTGCCGCTTTCGGTCACCGTCGGCGTCCATCTCACCCGGCGCGACCTGCCACGGCTGGAGGCGGCGGGGCCCCTCGGTCGCGTCCTGGCGAGACAGGCGCTGGCGTACTGCGAGGACGAGAGCAAGTCCGCCCTGGCCGCTGACCATCCGGGGCTGCCGACAGATCTGCTCAACTTCCACCATGACCCGCTTGCATGTGCGGTAGCGGCCGGTTGGTCCGGTGCATCCCGGCGACCGCTGCATCTTGCGCCACACCTCGACAACGGCATATTGAGTTTTGTGGAGTCGGCAGGGCGCCCGGTGTCCGTCGTCACGGCCGTCGACTCGAGCGCCTTCGCCCGCCGCTGGCTAGCAGCAGTCGAACACTGCTCGCGCTTGCCGTGACCTCCCCGTTCGTCCACTTTGGTCGGTGATGGGCGCAGACGTAGGCTGAGTCATGACCCCCGGCCGCCGATGGAGCTGCGTAGTGCTGGCTCTGGCGCTCCTCATCGGTCTGCCGCTCATCATGCGTGCGCTCCCGCCACGCGACAGCGCCATCGGTGCGTCCGCGTTGTTGGACAGGATCGACGCGTCGCGTGACTCGTCGTACTCCGGTTACGTGGAGACACTCGGCACTCTCCAGCTGCCCGTCACCGACCGGTTCGTCGACGTCGGCGAGTTGTTCGGCGAACGTACCCGGATGCGGGTGTGGTGGCGAGACGAGAACGCGTGGCGGGTCGACAAGATCCTCGCCACAGGTGAGGTCGACCTGTTCCACGACGGCGGCGGCACCACTGAGTGGAGCTACGAGCAAGACCGGGGAAAGCGCACCCGCGACCCCGACATCAGGTTGCCGCGGACTGCTGACTTGCTACCCCCGGAGCTTGCCCGCCGGCTGATCCAAGAAGTCTCCCGCGACGCCGTCGAGCGCATCCGCGTACGCCGGGTCGCGGGCGTTGCCGCCCCAGGCGTACGGGTCAGACCCGGTGCCGCTCAGTCGAGCATCGACCACGTCGACATCTGGGCGGACCCGACCAGCGGTCTCGCCCTGCGCGTCGATGTCATCGCCAAAGGGGACAAGACGGCCGCGTTGACGTCGAAGTTCATGACCGTCTCGACGGAGACGCCAGACGCGGAGACGACCATATTTCGGCGACCGCCAGGCGCGGAGTTCGTCTACGACGACACCCTTGACATCGCCGACGCCGCGAACCAGTACGCCCCGTTCAGACCACCGGGCTCCCTCGCCGGTCTGAAGCGCTCGCCTTCAGCCCAACGTGCAGTCGGGATCTACGGCAGTGGAGTAACCAAGCTCGTCGCGATCCCCTTGTGGAACAAGGCTGCTGAGCCGCTGCGCGAGCAGCTCGAGGCCACGCCGGGTGTCCAGAGCGTTGCCGAGGGCGACGTGTTGAGGGTTGGCCCGCTCGGTGTCCTGCTGACCCGCATCGAAGGCTACGGCGGCGGCTGGCTGCTCACCGGCACCGTCACGAAGTCGACCTTGGTCCGCGCCGCCCGCAAGCTGGATGCTCGGCTGGCACAGTATGTCGTGACGGTGGGACCGAGGTGATCAAGACTCAGGGACTGACCAAGCGTTTCGGGCGGATCGTCGCAGTCGACAAGCTCGACCTTGACGTCCGCGAGGGAGACATCTACGGCTTCCTCGGCGCCAACGGCTCCGGCAAGACGACAACTGTACGGATGCTGCTCGGTCTCGTGCTGGCCACGTCCGGAGACATCCGGGTGCTCGACCAGCCGATGCCGCGGTCGTCACGATCGGTGCTGCCGCACGTGGGGGCTCTCGTCGAAGGACCCGCTGCGTACCGTCACCTGTCCGGACGTGCCAACCTGGCGGCCTTCGATGCGATGGCTGCCGACGGTCGTCGCGCCGACCGCTTGCGTCGGGTCGACGCGGCTCTGGAACAGGTCGGACTCGGCGCTGTCGACAACCGCCCTCTGCGTGCCTACTCGCTCGGTATGCGCCAACGACTCGGAATTGCGGGTGCGCTGCTGCGGAAGCCTCGGCTGCTCGTGCTCGACGAGCCGACCAACGGGCTCGATCCCCAAGGCATCCGCGAGATTCGCGACCTGCTGTTGTCGCTGCATGCCGCAGGCACGACGATCTTCTTGTCCAGCCACCTGCTCGCGGAGGTGGAGCAGCTGTGCACCCGGGTCGGTGTCCTCGCCCAAGGCACGCTCGTGATCCAGCAGGACCTCGACACGCTTCAGCGGCCGACCGGCCGCACGTTCGTTCGCACTCCCGACGTCGCCCAGGTTCGGAGCCTCCTCGATGGCCAAGTGGAGGTCCACGACGACGACTCCTTGTTGATCCGGGTGTCTGACGCGGCCGAGCTCAACGCGAGGCTGGTTGAGGCCGGCGTTCGAGTCCACGAGCTCAGCCCCGAGCGGCACACCCTCGAGGACGTCGTGCTGGCCGCGACCGAGGCTGGCAACGGTCGGCGGGCGGACTCGTGATCGGGGTCGAGCTCCACAAGATGGTGCGCGACCGTCGTACCTGGGTCACGATCGGGCTGCTCGACGCGCTGCCGACCCTGGTGGCGATCCTGCTTGCGGTGACGGATCTCGGTCCCCGACCGGGGACCGGCCCGGCCTTCCTGTCGGCCGTGTTGGCCGACGGGAAGCTCTTTCCGCTCGCCGCCATCGCGATCGTGCTGCCGCTGTTCATGCCTGCCGCGGTCGCAGTGGTCGCGGGAGACGCGATCGCCGGGGAGGCCCAATCGGGCACGCTGCGCTACGTTCTCGTGCGTCCGGTCGGCCGGACCCGGCTGCTGGTGGCGAAGCTTGTCAGCGTGGTGTCGTTCGTGCTGCTGGCGGTCCTCGTCGTCGCAGCGACGGCCTACATCACCGGTTCACTGCTACTGGGCAACCAGTCGATCGCCGCCACCACGACCAGCGTCTCCGGCACCGCATTGTCTACTCAGGAGCTGGCGGGTCGCACCGGCCTTGCGCTGGTCTACGCGATCTTGTCCATGCTCGGGGTGGCCGCGATCGCGCTGTTCTTGTCGACGGTGACGGAGTCCCCACTTGCGGCAGCCCTGGGAACGCTCGCGGTGCTGATCGCGTCGACGCTGCTCCTCACCCTGGACGCCGCTACTTCCTTGCACCCCTACTTGCCGACGCGCTACTGGCTGTCGTTCGTCGACCTGTTCCGCGACCCCATCCTGTGGCGCAACGTGGGGCGCGGCGCCGGCCTCCAGGCGGCGTACGTCGCGGTCTTCCTGGCGGCCGCCTGGGCGAACTTCACGACCAAGGACGTCACGGACTAGCGCCTCGATGAGGGCGCACAGTCGCGTGCAGAAGGGGTCGCGGGCTCAGCCAGGTCGAGTTCTCGGACCGCGACGGCGATGACGAACGCGTCTGCCGGGAGGTTCGAATGGGTCAGCTCAGAGCGGCGAGGGCAGACGCTCTGCACGGAAAAGTTGAGCGCACCCTCGAGCCGGGCCGAGGCCGGCGGGGTGACGACCTGGTCGTCGGTAGTCCAGATGGAGATCCACAGCGGGCCGTCCGGGGTGTCGTCACCAGAGTTGAGCCCCCGCATGAAGTCGCTTTGAGGCGCCAGCTGGATGCATGCCGCAGGGCAGGTGTCCGGGGTGATGTCGGATGCATAACCAGCCAGCTCAGTGCCGTGGTGGGGCGAGCCGAGAGTCAGCACCCGGCGTGCCACCGCGCCACCGCCGAGATCCTTCACCCACAAGCGCGCGATGATGCCGCCGGCGGAGTACCCGATCACGTCGACCGATCGCGCGCTGGTCCGGACGAGGGCCCGTTCGACGGCTTGGTCGAGTACCCGGGCCTGCGCCCGCAGGTCGCCTCGTCCGTCCCCGGCGAGCTCAACGGTCGTCACGTCCCTGCCGGCGGACCGCAACGCCGTCGCCAACCCAGCCAGCGACCGGGTGCTGCCGCCGTACCCCGGCACGAGCAGAACCGGACCCACCCGGTCCTGCGCAACTGGGACCACGGGCTCGTCTCTCGATGTCGCCACCACGTCGAACACCACCGCCAGAGCGGCGCCTACGATTGCCGCCAGGAACAGTACGAACCGGCGTCGGGCGGGCGAGAGCGAGTCGAGCACCTGTCCATGATGTCTCGGGTCAGCCCCGCGTCCAATTGCAATGCCCCTTCCCACCCTGGTGCGCACTAGCCTCGACCTCGTGAGCGACACCAACGGCCTGACACCTCTGGCCCTGCCCAACAACCTCGCAGACTGGTCAGCCTGGATCGAGGCCAGGTGCGCCGACGGCCTCGCTGAGGCGCGCAGGCTCGCCGATCAGCTCACGACCTCGCCTCCTGCGGACGCAACGAGCCTGATGCGGAGCTGGAACGAAGTCAACATCGCCCTGTCGTGCGCCTTCTCGGCCGCCGGGCTGATCGCGCAGGTGCACCCGGACGAGGACCTGCGCACGGCGGCCGAAGCATCCGAGCAGCAGGCGAGCAAGCTCGCCACCGACCTGACCCTCGACGTCGAGCTCTACAAGCTGTTCGCGCGAGTCGAAGCCAACGATGTGGATCCCGGCGCCGCCAGGGTGCTCGAGCACACGCTGCGCGACTTCCGTCGTGCCGGCGTGGACAAGGATGAGGCGACTCGCGGACGACTACGCGAGCTGGCGGACCGCGAGATCGCCTTGAGCCAGCTGATCTCCAAGAACACTCGCGACAGCGTTCTCACTGTCCGACTCCGCCCCGAGCAGCTTCGCGGTCTCCCGTGGGACTACGTCGAGGCTCACCCGGTCGACGCCGACGGCAGCATCAGCGTCACGACCGACTACCCGGATGTCTACCCCTTCCTGAGCTTTGCAACGGACCGGGTCGCGCGCCGGGAGATGATGCTTGCCTTCAACAATCGTGCCTGGCCGGCAAATGACGCGTTGCTCGTGGAGCTGCTCGACCTGCGTACGGAACACGCCCGGCTGCTGGACTACGACGGCTGGCCCGACTTCGACGCCGAGGTCAAGATGATCGGGAGCGGCTCCGCCATCGCCGAGTTCATCGACGACATCGTCACCTCCACAGCCGAGTC
Source organism: Nocardioidaceae bacterium (assembly GCA_013697905.1). Lineage (GTDB taxonomy): Bacteria > Actinomycetota > Actinomycetes > Propionibacteriales > Nocardioidaceae > JACDHG01. Next base: position 1,363 of record JACCVZ010000338.1, on the reverse strand, counting down.
CGGACAGCGAGACCGCGACGGCCTGCTCGACAGGCTTCGCCAAGACCACCCCGGCGCCACCACCATCGACCGCGCCGACACCTTGTACTACGCCGAACTGGTCCGCCGCGAACAGTTCGACGTCGACGCCCAGCTGGTGCGCACCTACTTCGACTTCAGCAATGTTCGAAGCGGACTGCTCGACATCACTGGGCGGCTCTTCGGCGTTCAGTACACACCGACCGACGATGCCGCGGTCTGGCACGACGACGTAGCGGCATACGACGTGCGTGCCGACGGCGAGCTGCTCGGACGCATCTATCTCGACCTGCACCCGCGCGAGGGCAAGTTCAAACACGCGGCGCAGTTCGACCTGGTTGCCGGCATCGCTGGCCAGCAACTGCCCGAAGGCGCCCTTGTGTGTAACTTCCCTCGCGGCCTGATGGAGCATCGGGACGTGGTCACCCTGTTCCACGAGTTCGGCCACCTTGCGCACCACATCTTGGCCGGCAAGCAGCAATGGGCTCGGTTCTCCGGCGTTGCCACCGAGTGGGACTTCGTGGAGGCGCCGTCTCAGCTCCTGGAGGAGTGGGCCTGGAACGCCGACGTACTCTCCACATTCGCCACCAACGCCGTGGGCGCACCGATCCCCGGGGATCTGGTCGCCAAGATGCGGGCTGCCGACCAGTTCGGCAAGGGGTATCTGGCACGGACTCAGATGTTCTACGCTGCCGTGTCCTACTGGTTCCACCAAGATCGCGGCAGCGACCTGACCACGCAGGTGCGACAGCTGCAGGAGCGGTACGACCTCTTCCCGTTCATCGAGGGAAGTCACTTCCACGCATCGTTCGGTCATCTCACCACCTACTCCTCGGCGTACTACACCTACATGTGGAGCCTGGTCATCGCGAAGGACATGTTCTCTCAGTTCGACACCGCCGACCTGCTCGCGGAGGAGGTGGCCACCCGTTACCGCAACACGGTTCTGGCGCCGGGTGGGAGCAAGGACGCAGCGGACCTGGTCGCGGACTTCCTCGGCCGCCCCTACAACGCCGACGCCTTCAACCTGTGGCTCGCCGACGAGGCCAAGCCGTCGAGCGGGCGATAGCCGGCCCGGCCGGCCGGTGTGCCCCCCAGTTCACGTGACGGCCGTCTCGTCCACCCAGGGAGGCGACCGAGTAGCCCTTCATCGTTCACTCGTCGTTCACCGATGAGCGCCAGTCCAGTCACCTCCCCTCCTTAGCGTCGAGTCATACGGCCCATGCCTTGACTTGATCCCAGAAGGGGACCGACGTGAAAAGCAACTCCCCCAGCAGCACTGCAATGGCTGCCGCGGCGGCAATCACCCTTGCGCTCATTCTGAGCGCCTGCGGCGCCGCCAACG
>JACCVZ010000335.1 GCA_013697905.1 Nocardioidaceae bacterium | reverse complement strand
GGCGCCCGACGAGCTGCAGGATGACTACGACGTGCTGATCGACGCAGCGAACGGCAACCCCGGCGCCGAGACCCAGACCGCCGTTCAGAACATCCAGGACTACGCGGTTGAGAACTGTGACGTCCAGCTCGACACGCCTCCCTCGTAACCTCACAGCTGGGACCACGACATGTCTGACTATCAGCCGTACCCGCCACCCTCCGGGCCGCCTCCGGGCTGGTCTGGGCAGGGCGGCCCACCGCGCAAGAGCAAGACCGGCCTCGTCGTTGGGTTGGCTGTGCTGATCGTGCTGCTGATCGGCGGGGCGGTCGCGGCGGGGCTGCTGCTTGGCTCCGACGACCAGACCAGCTCTGCGTCGTCCGGCACGCAGACGACGCAGACGCCGAGCACGTCCGCCGACGTGCCCACCGAGGAGACGACGACGTCAGTCTCCACCGAGCCCAGCACGCCCGAACCCAGCACCTCCGAGCCGAGCCCAACGGACCAGACGTCAGCCTCACCCGCTCCGGCCGCCCCCCGCGTGACCCCCGGCCAGACGTTCTGCGATCGCTTCGAGAAGAACGCCAAGAGCAACGAGTTCGACAACCTCGAGCCGGCAGACTCGAGTAAGCTCGTCGCCGAGCTCGAGGTCTTCCGCCAGCTCGCACCGCAGCAGCTGAAGGACGACTACCTGGTGCTGATCGGCGCGATCAAGGGCAACGTGTCGCCGAACGTGCAGACGTCGGTCAAGAACATCCAGACGTACGCCGTCGACACGTGCAACGTGACCCTTGACGGCTCCTGATCTGATGACACGAGCGCGACATGTCTGACCACCCACCGCCCGGCCCGCCGTCCAGCGGACCCCCAGGCTGGTCCGGTCAAGGTCGGCCGGGCTGGTCCAGTCAGGGTCAGGGACCGGCGTACCCCCAGCAGCACCTGCTGCCGCAAGAAGTGCACCGCGGTGTCAACCGCAAGCCTCTCTATCTCGTCATCGCTGCCATCGTGGCGATGGTCGTGGTGGCCGGGGTGGCCTTCGTGCTGCTGCGCGACGACGGCGAGGACAACCGCGCGGCGTACTGCGCCGAGCTTCGCGACATCACCAACGATGGCGACCTGGGGTCTGCGCTGTCGGGCGCCGACGCGTCGATGCTGGATCGGATCCGAAAGCTTCCGGACACCGCCCCCACGGTGGTAGCCGACGACTGGACAAAGGTCATCGACGCGATGGACTCGGCCATCAACAGCCAAAGCCCTGACCCGTCGCAGCTGCTGACCGCCTTCGGCGCGCTGCGTGCCATCTCCACCGACGCCAAGCAGAACTGCGGCCTCGACCTCCAGCTGCTGTGATGAGCAGATCGTCAGCCGAACGCAGCGCCGGCACGGTCCGGGCAGCCCTCGCCCGCTGGAAGCGACTACCGCAAGCCGTGCTCAGTCGGCTTCCCACATCGCTGCTGCGACGCTAGATTGCCAAACATCTACTCGAGAAGTGAGGTAGTCGCTGTGCCTGTTCCTGAGTTGACCGCTGAGCAACGTCGAGCCGCCTTGGAGAAGGCGGCTCGGGTGCGTCGGGAGCGGGCGGAAGTGAAGAACCGACTGAAGAACTCTGGAGCATCGCTCACTGACGTGCTGAAGAGCGGACAGAGCAACGACGTGGTCGCGAAGATGAAAGTGCTCGACCTGTTGCAGGCGATGCCCGGTCTGGGTAAGGTGCGCGCGCGCACCTTGATGCAGCGCCTGAACATCTCCGAGTCGCGACGCGTCCGCGGGCTGGGTGCCAACCAGGTCGCCGCCCTCGAGCGTGAGTTCGACCATCGCTGACGCGCCAGAACCGATTGCCCCACGCAGCCGCCTGACCGTGCTGGCCGGTCCGACCGCTGTTGGCAAGGGCACCGTGTCGGCTTACGTGCGCGACACTCATCCCGAGGTATGGATCTCCGTGTCGGTCACGACGCGGGCCGCCCGGCCGGGAGAGGCCGACGGCGTCCACTACCGGTTCGTCGACGACACCCGCTTCGACGAGATGATCGCGGCAGGCGAACTGCTGGAATGGGCGGTGGTGCACCGCACGGCGCGCTACGGCACGCCGCGGCAGCCCGTCGAGGAGGCGCTCGCTCAGGGCCGACCCTGCCTGCTCGAGATCGACCTCCAGGGTGCCCGCCAGGTGAAGGAGTCGATGCCGGACGCGCTGTTCGTCTTCTTGGCGCCGCCTTCCTGGGAGGAGCTGGTCCGCCGTCTGGTCGGGCGCGGTACCGAGTCGGAGCAGGAGCGGACCCGGCGCCTTGAGACCGCCGTCGAAGAGCTCGCCGCCGAGAAGGAGTTCGACGTCACCCTCGTCAACACAGAGATTCACGCTGCGGCGGACGAGTTGGTAGCATTGATGAGTTCGCGTCGTACGACCGACTCTGAGTCCGCCTAGACGATCTCGGCGTTCTCCTGTTCCGACCCCTACCGTAATGAGGCATCTGCGTGTCAGGCACCCTCCCCGTCGCCGAGGGGATCACCAACCCCCCGATCGACTCCCTGCTCGAGAAGACCGACTCGAAGTACAAGCTGGTGTTGTACTCCGCAAAGCGTGCACGTCAGATCAATGCCTACTACTCGCAGCTCGGCGAAGGGCTGCTCGAGTACGTCGGTCCGCTGGTCGAGACGCACGTCCAGGAGAAGCCGCTCTCGATTGCCCTGCGCGAGATCAACGCCGACCTTCTCACCTGCGAGGACATCGAGCCCGAAGAGGCCCCCTAGTGTCGTGTCCCGAAGGCTAGGCCCTGATGCCGGGGAGCCAAACTTCTGCGGACAGCCGCCCCCACGTCGTCCTCGGCGTCAGCGGTGGCATCGCGGCGTACAAGGCGTGTGAGCTTCTCCGGCGCTTCACCGAGTCCGGCCACGATGTCACCGTCGTCCCCACCGAGGCTGCCCTGCGCTTCGTCGGCACGGCCACCTGGGAAGCGTTGTCCGGCAAGCCGGTGGCCAGCTCCGTCTTCGACGACGTCTTGTCGGTTCGCCACGTCCGCGTCGGTCAGCAGGCAGACCTGGTGGTGGTCGCGCCTGCCACGGCGGACCTGCTGGCGAAGGCCGCGAATGGACAGGCAGGCGACCTGCTCACTGCCACCTTGCTGACGGCCCGGTGCCCGGTCGTGCTCGCACCCGCGATGCACACCGAGATGTGGGAGCATCCTGCCACCCGCACCAACGTGGAGACGCTGCGCTCCCGCGGTGTCGTGGTCCTGGAACCGGCCAACGGCCGCCTCACCGGCGCCGATACCGGTCCCGGCCGCCTCCCCGAGCCGGCCGAGATCTTCGCCTGCTGCGCCGACATCCTTCACCGCGGCGACGCCGCCGCCACGCTCGACCTGACCGGCCGGCGGGTGGTCGTGTCGGCCGGTGGCACCCGGGAGCACCTCGACCCCGTGCGGTATCTCGGGAACAGCTCATCGGGCAAGCAGGGCTATGCGCTCGCCGCTACCGCCGCAGCCCGCGGGGCGGAGGTGACGGTCGTCGCGGCCAACGTCGACCTGCCGGAGCCGGCTGGGGTCAAGGTGGTGCATGTGATCTCCACCCGTGACCTCGCCAGCGCCGTCCAGGAGGCCGCGCACGAGGTCGACGCCGTCGTGATGGCTGCCGCGCCGGCCGACTTCCGGCCGGAGGAGCGACGGGCGCACAAGATCAAGAAGCGGTCCGACCGAGCCGCACCCGAGCTGTCGCTGGTCGAGACCGAGGATCTGCTGGCAGGTCTGGTGACGCTGCGCGGTGCCAGCTCCCTGCCGGTGCTCGTGGGTTTCGCCGCCGAGACGGGTGACGCCGAGGCGAGCGTGCTCGACCACGCCAGGGCGAAGCTTCGGCGCAAGGGCTGTGATCTGCTGGTCGTGAACGACGTCGGCGGCGGTGCGGTCTTCGGGGACGACGACAACCAGGTCGTCATCATCGGCACGGACGCGGCCGACGTACCCGTGCCACCGGGCTCGAAGCGCGATGTCGCACATGCGGTCTGGGACCAGGTGGTCCTCCGGTGGGGCAGCTGAGGTGCCCTCGCTAGGCTGAGCCCACCTGTTGCCCCGAGGGTGACAATGATCGTGCCCGCGGCACGGCACCGAAGCCGAGGAGAGATGCATTGACGGGTCGCTTGTTCACGTCGGAGTCCGTGACCGAAGGTCACCCAGACAAGATCGCTGACCAGATCAGCGACTCGATTCTTGACGCGCTGCTCACCGACGATCCCCGAAGCCGGGTCGCGGTCGAGACTCTCCTCACTACGGGGTTGGTGGTTGTCGCCGGTGAGGTCACGACCAACGCCTATGCGCCGATCTCCGACATTGTCCGCGACCGGGTGCTGATGATCGGGTACGACTCGTCGAAGAAGGGTTTCGACGGACGGTCCTGCGGCGTCCAGGTCGCCATCGGTGCTCAGTCGCAAGACATCGCCCAAGGTGTCGACGACGCCTATGAGGAGCGCCACGACCAGTCGGACGACCCGCTCGACCGGCAAGGCGCGGGAGACCAGGGCCTGATGTTCGGCTTCGCCTGCGACGACACCCCCGAGCTGATGCCGCTGCCGATCACGATCGCGCACCGACTGGCCCAACGGCTCACCGCGGTCCGCAAGGACGGCACCATGCCCTACCTGCGTCCGGACGGGAAGACCCAGGTCACCGTCGAGTACGACGGGGACCGACCGGTGCGGGTCGACACGGTCGTCGTGTCCAGCCAGCACGCCGCCGACATCGATCTGGATGAGATGCTGGCTCCCGACGTGAAGAAACACGTGGTCGACGAGGTGCTCGGGCAGTTCGACGTCGACACCAGCGACTACACGCTGCTGGTCAACCCGACCGGTCGCTTCGAGGTCGGCGGACCGATGGGCGATGCCGGGCTGACCGGTCGCAAGATCATCATCGACACGTACGGCGGGATGGCCCGCCACGGTGGCGGCGCCTTCAGCGGCAAGGACCCGTCGAAGGTCGACCGTTCAGGGGCGTACGCCATGCGGTGGGTCGCCAAGAACGTCGTCGCGTCCGGACTGGCTCGGCGCTGCGAGGTTCAGGTCGCGTATGCGATCGGCAAAGCGCACCCGGTGGGCTTCTACATCGACTGCTTCGGCACCGAGACCGTCGATGTCGAGGTGATCCGTCAGGCCGTGCTCGACGTCTTCGACCTGCGGCCGGCCGCGATCATCCGCGACCTCGATCTGCTGCGCCCGATCTACGCGCTCACCGCGGCGTACGGCCACTTCGGTCGCGAGCTGCCGGAGTTCACCTGGGAGCGCACCGATCGGATCGACGCGCTGAAGGCTGCTGCCGGCGTCTGATCTCACGCGACGTCCTGTGGACAACAACTGGCTGGGACCGTCCGGGTCGGCTGCCGGTGGTAGAACACGGGTATGACGCCGCCGCGGGACCCGCAGCGGCTGGAATTGCTCAAGGGCGAGGTCCGCAGGCGCCAGCCGCTGCCGTCCGACGGTCCCGCACCGACCGCCCCGGTCGCAGAGGTCCTCGTCGACCTACCGCTGGCTCATTTGAACCGGTCGTTCGACTACGTCGTCCCGACGACGTTGCACGAGCAGGCGGTGCCTGGCTGCCGGGTCAAGGTGCGTTTTTCCGGCCGAGACGTCGACGGCTACCTCGTCGCGCGCCGCGACGAGTCCGACCATCCCGGGCGGCTCTCGTCGCTACGCAAGGTGGTCTCGGCGGAGCCGGTGCTTGCCGGGGAGGTGCGCGAGCTCGCGACTCTCGTGTCCGACCGCTATGCCGGCACCGTGGCCGACGTGCTCCGACTCGCAGTTCCGCCACGACACGCCCGGGTGGAGGCCGAACGACCTCCCTCGCAGCCGTCGCTGCCGCTGCTCGACCGCGACGTGCTCGGCGCTGGCTGGTCGAACTACGCGGGTGGGGCTGCGCTGGTGTCGCGGCTGGCCGCGGGGGCCGGCCCCAGGGGCGTCTGGACGGCCCTGCCGGGCGAGGACTGGCCGGCCCGGTTGGCACAGGCGGCGGCGGCCACGTCGGTGTCGGGGCGCGGCACCTTGCTGTGTCTGCCTGACACCCGCGACGTGGCGCGGGTCGACGCCGCGCTCACCGACCTGCTGGGTGCCGGCAACCACGTCGTGCTGACCGCCGAGCTAGGGCCGGCGGCACGCTACCGCGCCTTTTTGGCGGTGCTTCGCGGCGATACAACCATTGTGGTGGGCACCCGCGCGGCGGCGTTCGCGCCTGTCCACGACCTCGGTCTGGTGGCGCTCTGGGACGACGGAGACGACCTGTACGCCGAACCCCGCGCCCCCTACCCGCACGCCCGCGAGGTGCTGCTGCTGCGGACCCACCAGCGCGGCTGCGCGCTGCTGATTGCGTCAGCCGCGCGGTCAGTCGAAGCCCAGGCCCTCGTCGAGTCCGGGTGGGCCATTGCGGTGGAGGCTTCGCGCGCCGCCGTCCGCGCACGTGCCCCCCAGGTGCACATCACGGGTGAGAGTGAGCAAGAGCTGGAGCGCGACTCCCACCTGCACGCCACACGGATGCCGCGCCGGGTGTTCGAGGTGGTGCGGGCGGCCCTCGCCGACGGGCCGGTGCTCGTGCATTCGCCGCGTCACGGCTACCACCCAGCACTCACGTGCGCGACATGCTGGCACCCAGCGCGCTGTGAGCGGTGTAGTGGCCCCCTTGCACGCCAAGCCGCGAGGGCCGCACCGCGTTGCCGGTGGTGCGACCTGGTGGCCGACCCCTGGCGCTGTCCGCACTGCCGGCACGACACCTTGCGGGTCCCGGTGGTCGGGGCGTTGCGGACCGCTGAGGAGTGGGGACGGTCCTTCCCGCAGACGCCGGTCGTCTCGTCGGGTGGTGAGCACGTGCTCGATGAGGTGGCGCAGCGACCTGCCGTCGTGGTCGCCACTCCCGGGGCAGAGCCTGTCGTCGAAGGCGGTTACGCCGCTGCCGTGCTGCTCGACACCTGGCTGTCCCTGGCGCTGACCGGCACCGGGTTCCGCGCGTCAGAGGAGGCACTGCGCCGCTGGATCGCCGTGGCGTCGCTCGTCAAACCGACCGCCGAGGGAGGCAGGGTCGTCGCGGTGGGTGACCCGTCGGTTCCTGCTCTGCAGGCGCTGGTGCGTTGGGACCCGGCCGGTTTCGCCTCCCGCGAGCTGGCTGACCGCGCCTCGGCACGGCTGACACCGGCGGCCCGACTGGCGACAGTGACCGGCCCCCCCGACATCATCACCGACGTGTTGGCAGCCCTCGAGCTCCCTCGCTACTCCGACGTGCTCGGACCAGTCGACGTCGGCGGCGGCGAGCCCACCGCCCGCATCGTCGTACGC
>JACCVZ010000311.1 GCA_013697905.1 Nocardioidaceae bacterium | reverse complement strand
TGACCGTACTCCGGGGGCGGGGCACCGCCGTAGCCCTGCGGCGGAGGCTGGCCGCCGTACCCCTGCTGGGGAGGCTGACCGTATCCCTGTTGTGGAGGACCTCCGTATCCCTGTTGTGGAGATTGACCGTACCCTTGGTGCGGGGCGCCGCCAGACCCGCGTTGTCCGTATCCGTGCTGTCCCATCATCGGACCGCCGAAGGTCGGTGCCTGATTGCCAAAGCCCATCGAGGCGCGGAACTCCTCCGATGCTCCGGTAGCGTCGAGGAAGGCCTCCTCGAGGGTCGCCTGCCGGTTGGACAGCTCGAAGACGCGGACCCCGAGCTCGTGCGCGAGGGCTCCGACCCGGTCGGAGTCCTGGCTGGTGATCGCGAGCCTGCCGTCGGGTTCGGCAACCACGGCGGCTCCACGAGCACGCAGCTCACGGGTCATCAGTTCCGGGTTGTCGACCCGGATCACGACCGCGTTGCGGTTGCTGGTGGAGATGAAGTCGCTCATCTTGCCGCTGGCGATCAACGACCCTCGGCCGACCACGACAAGCGAGTCGGCCATCAACGCCATCTCCGACAGCAGATGGCTGGATACGAAGATCGAGCGTCCTTGTGCGGCGAGTGCCTTGAGCATGTTACGCAGCCAGTGCACCCCTTGGGGGTCAAGTCCGTTGGCCGGCTCGTCGAGGATGAGGGTGCCGGGGTCGCCGAGCAGCGCTGTCGCGAGTCCGAGTCGCTGGCCCATCCCGAGCGAGAACGTCCTGGGCTTGGCATTGGCGACGTCTCCGAGACCCACCAGGTTGACGACGTCGTTGACACGGCTGCGCGGGATGTCGTTGGACACGGCGAGCATGCGTAGGTGGTTGACTGCCTTGCGGGTGGGGTGGAACGGCTTGGCGTCGAGCACCGAACCAACCTGCCGGAGCGGGTACTTCAGCTCACGGTAGGGCACCCCGTCATAGGTCGTCACTCCGTCACCGTTGTCGAGTCCGAGCATCAACCTCATCGTGGTCGACTTGCCGGCCCCGTTCGGTCCCAAGAAGCCGGTGACCGATCCAGGCGTGACGTCGAACGACAACCCCCGAACGGCAGCCTTGCTTCCGAACGTCTTGCTCAACCCCCGCGCCTGAATGAGCGCCATAAGTGCGACCCCTCTCGATGTCCTGGGCAATCCTGCCACGACTGCGGACCAACCCGGGCGAGTGTCGCGGGGCCGCCCTCCGCGATGATCTGGCGCTTTGCATGGGTAGGACCGACTACCGTGGGTGTAATGGCCCCTTCCTCGGCTGTGTCGCCGCGCACTCTCACGCAGATGCTGCGCGAGCTCGATGCCGCCACCTTGACGCAGCTGCTGTTGGATCGACCCGACCTTGCCGTGCCGACTCCGACGGGCTTTGCCGAACTCGCTTCGCGGGCGACGACACGCCATTCGATCAGCCTGGCGCTGCAACGCCTGACCGCGTTCGAGGTGTGGGTGGCGGGGGTGGCCAGTGCGTCACGGGTGTTCCAGCCTGAGCGGCTCGTCATCGACTACGCCGAGCCGGCGGACGTGGGACGCGCGTGTGAACGGCTGCGGTCGCTAGCACTGGTCTGGGGCGATGCCGCCGCGCTCCGCCCGGTCCGAGCCCTGTCCAACGTCTTCGAGAAGGCGGTGTCGGGCAGTGAACCCCTGGGGCATTCACCACCTCCCGCGCACCCACCGGAATTCGTCGACGCCGAGACACGGAACCCAACGCTGGTGACGAAGGTGGCCGCTGGGTCGGCGTTTGAGCTCGTCCGCCGGATGAACTGTCTCGTCGAGCACTGTGACCACCAGCCGCTCCGCCTGCGCCGAGACGGTGGGCCGGCCACCCGCGATCTCCGACTGCTGGCAGAGATGCTCGACGTCCGTTCGGCCGCGGCCGTTACCCACCTCGAGATCGCACGGGTCACGGGGCTGCTCGGCATCTCTTCCCACGGAGGCGATGACCTCCTCGTACCGTCGACGCAGTTCGATGTGTGGCAGGACCTGGAGCTGCACGAGCAATGGCTGGAGCTCGCACAGGCCTGGTTCGAGCGGCAGCCGTCGACTGGGCTCGGCTGGCTGAAGCGACTTGCGTTCGGTGCCTTCGGCGCGCCGGAAGAGGGTCGTGTCCTCACCCCTGCCGATGTCCGAGCGTGGCTCGACTGGCAACGACCGCGACGCCCGGGCCGCACTGACCGACAGGCCGCCGACCTGCTCGAGCAGGCATCCTGGCTGGGACTCACCGGTCTCGGCGCGCTCGCGGCGTACGCCCTTCCGCTGGACGGTGCTGCCTTGGCGGAGCTGCTACCGACGCGAGTCGACCACGTGGTCGTGCAGGCGGACTTCACCGCGATCGCGCCCGGACCGCTGACACCGGCGGCCGCCCATGACCTCGGGACGCTGGCGGATGTCGAGTCGCGTGGTGGCGCAACTGTGTACCGCTTCTCGACCGAGTCGCTCCAGCGGGCCCGCGCGCTCGGCTGGGACAGCGACACGATCCTCGCAACTCTGCAGTCGCGGTCACGCACACCACTGCCGCAGCCGCTGCGCTACTTGGTGCGCGACCTCGACCGGCTCAAGCCACCACCGGCGGCCAACGGAGTCTGGGACGCCGCCCACCACCACCGACAGCCGTTGCGTGGCAGCGTGCACCTGCCCAACGCCGACGACGACGACGCCGACGACGCCTTCCCGGACGCGGCGCAGGTCGCCGCCATCGTCGTGGCGCTAGGCGCGAAGGAGACGAACCCACCGCCCGCCGCGGACCCGACCGTCTCGCGTTGGGGTGACGTCTTCGACTCGCCGCTCGGTGCGCTGCGCGAAGCGGTCGAGACGAGCGAGGTCGTCTGGTGCGGGTACGTCGACGGCGCCGGCCGGCGAACCGAACGGCTGGTACGCATTGCCTCGGTCGACGAAGGTTTGGTCGAGGCCCGGGACGCGAAGACCGACGAGGAGATGCACCTGCCGCTGCGGCGGATCACAGCTGCTCACATCTTGCGGCCGGGGGCGTGAGGTCCGCTCCTGTCGAGGCTTGCGTAATGTCCTTTATCGTGGTTGCCCATTACGGGTTGGCGGCCGAGCCCGTACGATGGGTGCGTGGACTTCGTGCGTTATGCCGACCTGGCGGCCAACCTGGTCAACTCACCCATGGACACGCAGTCCGACCTGGCCGACTACCTCTCCAGGCGCCAGTGGCTGTTGCGCCGGGTCGAGGAACGAGACCTGCCGGTGATGAAACGGCTCCGTCGCGAACTGAGACCGGTGTTCGAGGCCTCCAGCGCCGGCGACGAGGAGCTGGTTGTGTCGCTCGTCAACGCCTTGCTGTCGAAGCACCCTGTCTCGCCGCACATCGCCGGGCACGACAGCTCGACCTGGCACCTGCACGTCGCCGAGCGCGGGTCGAGCGTTTCGGCGCTGATGACCGCCGAGTGCGTCATGGGTCTGGCCATGCTGGTCGTCGACTTCGGCCCTACCAGGCTAGGAGTCTGCTCGTCGGACAAATGCGACAACGCTTTCATCGACACCTCCCCGAACTCCTCTCGCCGCTATTGCTCCGACCGTTGCTCTTCCCGAGCCAACGTGGCCGCCTACCGGGCGCGCCGGAAAGCTGAGGCCCGCGCATGACCGACGGTCCGCTGATCGTCCAGTCCGACAAGACCCTGCTCCTTGAGGTCGACCACCCCCGCTCCCGGGACTGCCGCCGGGCGATCGCGGCGTTCGCCGAACTGGAGCGGTCGCCCGAGCACATGCACACCTACCGACTCACGCCGCTTGGCCTCTGGAACGCCCGCGCTGCGGGCCACGACGCTGAGCAGGTCGTCGACGCGCTGCTGACGTTCTCGCGCTACCCCGTGCCGCACTCGCTTCTCGTAGACATCGCCGAGACGATGGGCCGCTACGGCCGGCTACGCCTCGACAAGCACCCCACGCACGGCCTCGTGCTCACCAGTGCCGACCAGGCGGTCTTCGAGGAGGTGGTGCGAGCCAAGCGGCTTGCACCCATGCTGGGGAGCCGGCTCAGCGACACGTCCGTCGTCGTGCACACCTCCGAGCGTGGGAACCTCAAGCAGGCACTGCTCAAGATCGGTTGGCCAGCTGAGGACTTCGCCGGGTACGTCGACGGGGAGGCACACCGGATCGCGCTCACCCAGGAGGGGTGGTCGCTGCGACCGTATCAGCAGCAGGCCGTCGAACAGCTCTGGCATGGTGGCTCCGGGGTTGTCGTGCTTCCGTGCGGCGCCGGCAAGACCCTCGTTGGCGCGGCGACGATGGCCGAGGCGCAGGCGACAACACTGATCCTGGTCACCAACACCGTCTCTGCCCGACAGTGGAAGAAGGAGCTGTTGCTGCGAACGACGCTGACCGAGGACGAGATTGGCGAGTACTCCGGCGCGGTCAAGGAGATCCGACCGGTGACCATCGCGACCTATCAGGTGATGACGACGCGTCGTAAGGGTGTGTATGCCCACCTGGAGCTCTTCGAGGCTCGCGACTGGGGTCTGGTCATCTACGACGAGGTGCACCTGCTGCCGGCACCGATCTTCCGGATGACGGCTGGACTGCAAGCTCGTCGTCGCGTCGGTCTGACCGCGACGTTGATCCGTGAGGACGGGCGCGAGGGCGATGTGTTCTCGCTGATCGGTCCCAAGAGGTTCGACGCCCCCTGGAAGGACATCGAAGCTCAGGGCTACATCGCCCCCGCAGAGTGCCTCGAGGTGCGGGTGTCGCTGACCGACGGCGAACGCTTCGTGTACGCCACCGCCGAGGCTGAGGACCGGTACCGTCTGGCGGCCTGTTGTGCGGCCAAGAACCCGGTGGTCGACCAGATCATCTCGACCCACCCCGACGAGCCCACACTCGTGATCGGGCAGTACATCGACCAGCTCGACGAGCTTGCCGACCACCTTGGCGCGCCACTGATCAAAGGCGAGACGCCGGTCAAGGAGCGGGAGCGACTGTTCGCGGCGTTTCGCGCCGGGCAGATCTCACTGCTGGTGGTGAGCAAGGTGGCGAACTTCTCAGTCGACCTCCCTGAGGCGACCGTCGCCGTGCAGGTGTCCGGAACCTTCGGGTCGCGCCAAGAGGAGGCCCAGCGACTTGGCCGCCTCCTGCGGCCCAAAGGGGACGGTCGCACGGCACGGTTCTACAGCGTCGTCGCCCGTGACACTGTCGACGCCGACTTCGCCCAACACCGGCAGCGGTTCCTCGCCGAGCAGGGATACTCCTACAACATCGTCGACTCCGACTCCCTGTCCGCTTGAACTGTCCGCTTGAACTGACCCCGACCTCGTTCGTCGCAGACCCTCGGCGGACGACGCCCACGACCCAGCCAGTTGGTAATCGTCCGCGTCGGGTCAGCCGACCCCTGACATCGCGTTTCACCCTTGAAGCGCCGGGGTGAAGCGGGCACTGCGAGCGGGTCATACCGATATCGGTATGACATACAGATATCAGTATGTCGAACCCTCTGCCCCTGTCACAGCGCCTACTTCAGGCCGTCCCTCCGCGACCCCACGCGCATCAGTCGGTGCCTGTCCACAGCCAGGACGAGCGGTCCGATCATCCACAGCGCTTCCTCGGAGGGGGCTGCAAAGGCCGCATCGTCGGCTCCTCGCTCCACGATGGGACCCGCGATCACCTCAGCGGAAAGGACGAAGATGAACCCTGGCGAGCTGATCAGGCGGCAACGCGAACAGCTGCTCTGGACGCAAAGGATGCTTGCAGCCCACTGCGGGGTGGCGCAGAGTCATCTCAGCCGCTACGAGACGGGGGCTGCACATCCGACGTGGGATGTTCTCAGCCGCATCCTGGGCGCGATGGGTAGGCAGCCAACCGTCGACGCGACGGACTGCGACCTGACCTTTCACGTGGAGACCGCGACGCTACGCGCGGCAGGGGTCGGGGGGTGGCGACAGCTGTGGGGGTTCGAGCCGGACGGTGTCGAGCCGTCTCGGGTCATGGCACTCCCCGGCGACCTGCGAGCTGACGACCACGGTGCGCTGATCCCTCTCGTCTCGCTGTGCGGGACGACTTCGTGGGCCCTGACCGGAACGATTGCTCTGCGACTGCTCGGTCTGGCCTGTACCGTCCCCGTAATCGAGGCCACCGTTTTCGGCCAGCCCGAAGACGATGTGGCCGCCCCGGCCTTCTGCGCACAAGTGGCAAGCCGACTCACGGAGAGCGGCATGGAGATCTGGTGCCCGGAGACCGGGTGCCACCGGCGGATCGTGAGCGCGGAGTCGGTGGCGGACATCGTCGAGCGGGCGCAGGGCAAGCCGGTCTTCCGAACCCGGGCGACGGCTACGCGCGTCGTCGTGACGTTGAGCTCGGGCCAGCGGCCGCCGCATGTCGCCATCCAGCTACAGGAGGTAGTGATCCCGGTGCTCGGGCTGAACTCCGTCGCTTCACGAGATGATCCGGATTCTGCAGCTGTCTTGCGGAGGGCAGCTAAATCATTAGGGTCGGGCAAAGCCCGCTGGTAGGCTCCTCGGCCCCATGGACCATGAAAACACCAGCGAACACGAAAACACCACAGAACACGAGATCACCACCGAACACGAGATCACCACCGAACAAGGGCATCTGGTCGAGTCCCGTAAGGCGCTCACCCGGATGCGCGAGCGTACCGCCTCGATGTCGGCCCTCGCGGGCGACCGGTTCTCCGACGAGTATCTCAAGTTCACCCTCTACCAGCGCATGAAAGCGCTCGAGGACGACCCCGCGGTGCCGCTGTTCTTCGGTCGCCTCGACTACGGGGACCAAGGTGCCGACAACGTCGGGTTGCCCGGCGAGCGGTTCTACATCGGCCGCCGACACGTCACCGACGAGGCGGGCGACCCACTTGTGGTGGACTGGAGGGCGCC
>JACCVZ010000301.1 GCA_013697905.1 Nocardioidaceae bacterium | reverse complement strand
CATGGGTTCGACCACCGCGACGACACCGAGGAGTCACACGAAGCCATCTGCGCGGCGATGACGTGGGTGGAGCGGACGGTACGCGGCTAAGGCGGGCAGCCGCGCGCCGCTGGTCAGCAGCCGCAGGTGGCGAGCAGGGCCGCGATCCGGTCGAGCTGGTCACGCGCGTCGAGCGCCTTGACGACCGGCACCCGGTCCGCGACTGCCGCAAAGACGAGCACGCTCCCGTCGGAGGTGTGCACCAGTCCGGCAAGTCCGTGCACGCCGGTCAGCGTGCCGGTCTTCGCGCGAACGGCACCGAGACCGGTCGGGGCGTCGAGCACGAAGCGGTAGCCGAGGCTGCCCGAGAAGCCCGCGACCGGCAGCGTCGACACCACCGTGCGCAGCTCGGGGTGTGCGTCGGACGCCGCCGTCTGCAGCACCCGGACGAGCAGATTGGCCGGCAGCTCGTTGGAGCGTGACAGCCCGCTGCCGTCGACGAGCGACGCCCGCGACGTGTCGATGCCGAGGCTGTCGAGGGTCGCCTCCATCGCCGTCACCCCAGCGGCGAACGAGCCGGGCCTGTCCTGCGCGAGCGCCACGTGTCGCAGCAGCACCTCGGCTCCCTCGTTGTCGCTAAGCTCGATCACGTGCTGCACGATCTGCGCGAGCGTGGGCGACGTGACGGCAGCGACCTCGGGCGCGTTCGCGCCGGCGCGGGTCTGCGTCGCCGAGCCGACGACATGCACCCCCCGGACGCCCAACAGTGCAGCAAACCGGTCCGCGGCCTCGCGCGCCGGGTCGACGACGCGCCGCGCGTAGCCCGCCACCCGACGTCCTTCGTCGATCCACAGCGGGGTGATCGGGCTGACGATCGACTCCGGTATGTAGCTGGGCTCCCAAACGGGGTTGACGTCCGGCCCGCTGAAGAGGGAGACGTCGTATCCCAGCCGCACCCTCCGGACGCCGTCCTCGCGCAGCTGACCGGCCGTCTGGCGGGCCAGGTCCTGCAGGCTCGCGGGGCGCGGGTACGTCGTGGCAGCTCCTTGGGCATTGACCGGCGCTTTGTCCGTGAGCAACGGGTCACCCCCGCCGACGAGCACGAGGCTGCGCGGGTGACGGCCGCGGACCACCGACGTCGAGAAGGTGTGTGCGGGGCCGAGCTCCTCCAGCGCGGCCGTGGTCGTCAGCAGCTTGAGCGTCGAGGCTGGGGTGACCAGGTCGGGATTGCCGTGCCGCCAGACCAGCGTGTCGTCACCCAGCCGGGCGACTGCGACCCCGACGTGCCGCCCCAGTTGCGAGCGGTCGTCGACGGCGTCCGCGACCATTTCCTCGATGGCTGCGCTGGTGACGCGCGGTCCCTTCGCCACCGTCAGCACCTTCGCGGCGGCCGGAGGCGCCTCGAGACTGAGTCCGGGGCCGGATGCGGGTGGGGCCACCACCTCGGTGCGCGGCGTTGCGGTGGTCGGCGAAGAGGGTATAAGCCCGAGGTAGGCCGCCGCGCCGGCAGCCAGCAGCAGCGCCACGACGGCGGCCCCGAGCTTGTGCACAAGGCTGCCCCCTTGGTCGCGGCGGCCGCGAGCACCGGTGTCGCCCGCGGCACCGATGGTGGAATGCGCAAGGCGGCTCACGTAGGGGACACTAGCCCTGAGACGCGATGCGCCAAGTCACGCATTGCTCTGCTTGCGAGCTGAGAGGGAGTGCCGCGGTGGATTTCGACGTCACCATCGAGATTCCGAAGGGTCAGCGAAACAAGTACGAGGTCGACCATGTGTCGGGGCGGATCCGGCTCGATCGCACGCTGTTCACGGCCACCCAGTACCCCGCCGACTACGGGTTCATCGACGACACCCTCGGCCAAGACGGTGACCCGCTCGACGCTCTCGTGCTGCTGTCCGAGCCGACGTTCCCGGGGTGCCTGATCCGGGCCCGCACCATCGGAATGTTTCGGATGACCGACGAGAAGGGGCGCGACGACAAGGTGCTGTGCGTCCCGTTCACTGACCCACGGCAGGAGCATCTGCGCGACATCCACCACATGGCCGAGTTCGACCGGCTGGAGATCCAACACTTCTTCGAGGTCTACAAGGATTTAGAGCCCGGCAAGTCCGTCGAAGGTGCGACGTGGGTGGGCAGGGCAGCAGCCGAGGAGGAGATCCGGGCCTCATTTCAGCGCCAGGTCGACACGTACGGCGAGGGCGTCGGCACCGTTTTCACCGCACCCAGCGCCGTGCCCGTCCATGCCGACCCGGGTCGTGAAGCGCGGTGACCGCGGTCAAGAACCGGTCTGACCCCCTGCCGGTTCGAGGATTTTGGTCGTGGGGGCACCCACGAGTGCGGGTGAGTTCTCCGGCGACGCCCACACCTTCGTCTGCAGGAAGGCGAGGAAGTGTTCCGCTTCGGCGGTGGTGTCGAAGTCGAGGTCGATGACGATGTAGTGCGGATCGTCGACTGGACGCTGAAGTCGATGCGTGCGCACGCCCGACTGCTCGCGGAAATTGGCTAGGCGTTCGAACGCCGCGCTCCACAACGTGAAGTCCACAATCGCGTGTTCGATGTGCAGTGTCGGCATTGCTGCTCCTCGGTCATTGGTCAGGTCGCTGTTCGTCGACCGTAGACGTCGTGGTGAACGTGCGGCTATCCCAGGTTTGTGGGGTTGTTCAGTCGCCGCTTCGTCGGAACGGGGAGTCACCGCTGCGTACCCTCGAGCTGTGGTCAGCCATGCGGCGTACGCCCGCTCCCAGGAACGCGTCTTCCGCATCTGCGAGACCGCGGACGACGCCAGAACGCTGCGGTTGCAGCTCCTTGACGAGATCTGCCAGGTCGTCGGCTTCGACGCCTATGCATGGTTGCTCACCGATCCCGAGACGTCGGTCGGCGCCGCGCCGTTGGCGGACTGCCCGTGCTTGCACGAGCTGCCGCGCCTGATCCGGCTCAAGTACCTCACTCGTGTCAATCGGTGGACCTCGCTGCACGAGCCACCCGTCGGCCTGCTTCACCAAACCACGGGAGGAGACCTGTCGCGTAGCCGTGTCTGGCGGGAGTTGCTGGCCGGATACGACGTCGTCGACGTCGCCTCCGTTGCCTTCCGGGATCGATTCGGCTGCTGGGCCTTCCTCGACCTGTGGCGGTCCGGCACTCAGGCGCCTTTCGGCCAGTCCGACGCTCACTTCCTGGCTCGGGTAGCGGCACCCATCGCGACAGCGTTGCGCCGTTGCCAGGCGAGCACATTTGTGCTGGGTGGCGCCCGCACCGCTTCAAGGTTCGGTCCCGTGGTGTTGCTGCTCTCCCCGGACCTCCGAGTGCACGGACAAACTCCCGAGACGCACGAATACTTGAGCGCGCTGTTGCCGTCAGAGCCGGGCAGGGCGCCGATACCGGCAAGCGCCTACAACGTCGGGGCTCAGCTCATCGCCACCGAACAGGGGATCGACGACAACGCACCCTTCGCCCGCGTCCACCTGGCAGACGGCCATTGGCTGACCTTGCGGGCAGCCCGCCTCGGAAGTCGTGGCCTCCGCCGAGAGCGAGACATTGTCATCACCATTGAGCAAGCGCGCCCCGGGGAGCGAGTCGCGGTGTTCACCCGGGCCTTCGGTCTCAGCGCGCGCGAGAACGAGGTACTCGCAGAGCTCGCCACTGGCTGCGACACCCGCGAGCTCGCCCACCGCTTGTTTTTGTCCGAGCACACCGTGCAGGACCACCTGAAGTCGATCTTCACCAAGACGTCGACGCACAACCGCCGGATGCTGTTGTCCAGCTGCCTCGGCACCTGACGGCGATGGGAGCGCGGATCAGCTCCTCAGGAACCGCGAAACCGTCAGTGAGGGCCTCGGCGACCGGCGCCAGCTCCTCGCACAGCCGCCCGACCATCGCGGTCATCCCCTTGGACCGGCCGGTCGACAGCCGCCCGTGCTCGAGGAACCAACCGCGATCGGCTTCGATCGTCGCCAGCGCATGCAGGTCGACAAGGCGTTCGAGGTCCGGCCTGATCGACTCGTCGGCGCGGGCGAGACTGGCGACGAATACGTCGAAGACCAGCCGCTCCACGTGGGCATGCGCCATGGAGACGACGTGGTCCTGCACGGCGGCGAAGACCGTGAAGGGATCGCCACCCTCGCTCATCCCGCGCTTGAGCCGGCGGGCGAGCCCCGCCCGCATGTGCTCCTCTCGCCAACGCAACATGCCCGCCTGGTAACGGCGATCGAGCAATCCCGCGTCGTCGTCCTTGCTCGGCACGGCGTCGCGCAGCCGCTCGACGAGCTGGCGCAGTGCTGTCTTCTCCATCACGGTGTCGACGGCGGTGGAGGCCACCAGCCGGACCATGCCGATCGGGTCCAGCTCGTTGAAGTTCTGCTTGAACTGTGTGAGCAGACCCTTGGCGACCAGTTGGAGCAGAACCGTGTTGTCGCCCTCGAAGGTGGTGAAGACCTCCGTGTCGGCCTTCAGCGCCGCGAACCGGTTCTCGGCGAGGTAGCCCGCGCCACCGCACGCCTCCCGGCAGGTCTGGATGGTGTCGGTGGTATGCCAGGTCGCCAGCGCCTTCTGTCCGGCTGCCCGTGCCTCGAGCACCCGGCGATCCCGCGGCTCGCGACCCTCGACCGAGAAGCTCTCGTGCAGGAGGAGGAGCAGCTCTTGCTGCGACGCCGACAAGGCGTAGGCGCGCGCAATCAGTGGCAGCAGCCGTCGCTGATGACTGCGGTAGGTCATCAAGGTGACCTCCTCACCGGAACCGGGCGGGCCGAACTGGCGGCGGGTGTTGGCATATCGGGTGGCGATCGTGAGAGCGACCTTGCTGGCCGATAGCGCGGAGCCAGCGACCGACACCCGCCCCTGCACGAGCGTCCCCAGGGTCGTGAAGAAGCGGCGGGTGTCGTCGACGATCGAACTGACGTAGCGTCCGTCGTCGTCGATGTCGGCGTACCTGTCCAGCAGTGCGGTCCGTTCGATCTGCACCTGGTCGAAGCGAAGTCGGCCGTTGTCGACCCCCTTCAGGCCGAGCTTGGGACCGCAGTCCTCGATGTGGACGCCCGCCATCGGTCGGTGCTGGTCGTCGCGGATCGAGACCATGAACGCGTGCACGCCGTGCGACTCGTCGCCTACCACGAGCTGGGCGAACACCACGGCCATGGTGGCGTGCGCCGCGGCATTTCCGATGTAGTCCTTGCGACCCGACTCCGTCGGCGTATGGATCATGAACGCCCGGGCGGCATGGTCGTACGTCGCCAGCGTCTCGCAAGCGGCGACGTTTGAGCCGTGACCGGTCTCGGTCATCGCGAAGCAGCCGAGTAGACGCCCGGAGATCATGTCAGCGAGGTAGCGCTCGTGGTGCCACTCGGTGCCGAGGTGCCAGATCGCACCGCCGAACAGACCGAACTGCGCACCCGCCTTCACCATCAACGACAGGTCGGAATAGGCCAGTGCCTGGACTGCCGTGATCGAGGCGCCGATGTCTCCACCGCCCCCATATTTTGTCGGGAACCCGATGCCCGTGTGCCCCGCGCTGGCCAGGTCGAGCAGGGCGGCGAGCACCGTCTCGCGGAACTCGTCAGGAGACTGCTCGACCTGCAGATCAAGGATCGCTGCGCCTTTGGCGAGCTCGGCACGTACCTCGGCGGCAACGTCGGCGTACGGCGCATCGAGGTAGGCCGCGAGGAGCGCGGGATCGGGACTCGGCAGCGGCTCAGCGGCAGCGGTCATGGAGAAAGGGTGTCAAATGCCGGCCGGAGCCGGCCAGGCAGGGCGACTCCGCCCGGCGTCGTGCCTTCGGTCAGGGACGGCCGAAGAAGTCCGGCGTCTCCCAATACCAGATGCTCTCGACTTTGACGGGTACACCGGTCCGGGGCGCGTGGATCATGTTGCCGTTTCCGATGTAGAGCCCCACGTGGAAGATCGAGCCGGGGTCGGACGAGCTGCTCGACCAGAACACCAGATCGCCTGGCCGGAGCTGACTGGCCGAGATCGGCGTCGTCGCGGCGTACTGCGCCACCGAGTAGTGCGGCAGGTAAACGCCGGCGTTAGCCCAAGCCCCCATGGTGAGGCCGGAGCAGTCCCAGGCGTCCGGCCCGGCGGCACCCCATACGTAGGGTTCACCAAGCTGGTCGTAGGCGAAGTTGATAGCGGTCTGCGCGTTCCCGTGGGTGGCCGGTGGCGGCGGTGGCGGAGGC
>JACCVZ010000293.1 GCA_013697905.1 Nocardioidaceae bacterium | reverse complement strand
GCTCTGATCTGGTCCACTTCCCGGGTCGGACGAACCGGAGAGTGGAGCCGAGTGGGGCGTGGTTGGCCGGTCACCGGCCATGGAACAATCGGTGCCGACGGCTGTACGCAGCCCGTCCGGGAGGGGTGCCGGAGC
This sequence comes from Nocardioidaceae bacterium, assembly GCA_013697905.1. GTDB lineage: Bacteria > Actinomycetota > Actinomycetes > Propionibacteriales > Nocardioidaceae > JACDHG01. The sequence continues at coordinate 5,262 of JACCVZ010000293.1, read as the reverse complement.
GGCCTATCGGAACCGCCTTGAAAGCGGTCGCTGGCAGTGATGTCAGCCGCGGGTTCAAATCCCGCCTCCTCCGCCCGGCCCGGCCACCTCGCTCGATGTGGCGCGGCGGCGTGGTAGGCCGACTGAGGAAACCACAGGCAGGTGATGACCACGAGCCCCGACACGACCCGCTACCGCTGGCCGCGGCCGTTGGTGCTGCGATCGACGGGGGTGGTGCTCGCCGCGGTAGGCGTGGTCTGGCTCGTGGGCATGGGCTACGCCCGCTGGATCGGCGACGGTCTTTCTGCACCCGTTCACCTGGTTGCTTCGGCCGTGACGGTCGTAGTGCTGGGAGTGGCGATCTGGCTTGTCAGTCGACCCCCGCTCGTGCTGGAGCTGTCGACGCAGGGGTACCGGCTGCACCATCTGCGTGGGGGCGGCGTGCCGAACGCGAAATGGCGTGAGGTCGAGTCGGCGCAGACGGAGCAGACCGCTGACGGACCGGCGCTGGTGATGCAGCTTGCCGACGGCAGCCGGTCCGTCGTACCCCTGACCCTGCTCGGGAACCGGACCGGCGAGGCCAAGCGCGAGGTGCACGAGCGGCTCAACTCGGCCTACGGTTACCGTCCGCTGTAGGAACTCGGGTGGGATTAGAGCCAACCGGGTGCGGGCCGATACTCTGTGGCGGCGTCCTGGAGGTGTCGCATAGTGGCCTAGTGCGCCCGCCTGCTAAGCGGGTTGAGGTTAATCCCTCTCGCGGGTTCAAATCCCGCCACCTCCGCCACCGTACGACGAGCGCCCCGACGGTGAGCCCACCGTCGGGGCGCTGTCGGCTGCGGCTCCGTCCCCGACGCGGCCGCTGCCCCGGTTGTACCTTCGAGCCATGGTGTCGCGAGGGTCGGCCGGCGGTGCAGCGGGACTGCTGTTGCTACTGAGTCTGCTCGCCGGCTGCACGTCGAACCCGACCCCCGAGCCGCCGGGCACCAGTCCCCCGCCGGACGCGAGCCAGCCAGCCACCTCGACCTCCCCGGCACCGTCTGGCCAAACGACGGACCCGCCGTCGTACACTCAGCCGCTGGTGCTGGCCGTCCACCGTTCGCGCTCTGACCTGGACGTTAGTGAGCGGCTAGCCCGGCGCATCGCTCGGGGTGCGCAGACGAGGTGGGCACAGCTCGATGCCGGCCCGGGACAGGTGGACGTACGCCGAGGTGCCGGCTCGCTGCAGGCTGCGATGAGCGATCCGGACGTGATCGCCGTGGTGGCCGCCTCGCGGGTGACCCCGATGGTGTCAACGGTGTCGGTCGGCGGCGTCGACCCACTGCGCTCGCCGGACACTTACCCGCTCACTGCTCCGGCAGCAAAGGAGCCCGCGGCTCCTGCCGAGGTGACCATCGTCGGCGACATCATGCTCGGGCGTCGTGTCGGCGATTCGTTCGCCTCGCAGCGTGATCCGGGCGCCCCGCTACGTCCGCTGCAACGGCGGTTGGCGCGCGCCGACCTCACCGTCGGGAACCTCGAGTCGACGCTCAGCTCCGACGGCGTACCCCGACAAGGAGACGACTCGTTCGCCGCCGACCCTGAGGTCCTCGACCCGCTCGACGACGCCGGCTTCGACGTGCTCTCCCTTGCCAACAATCACACCGGCGACTTCGGCGAGCACGCCTTCCGACAGACGCTGCGCCGCCTTGACTCCAGCCCGATCCAGCCGGTGGGCGCGGGGCTCGACCGAGAGCGCGCCTGGCGGCCCGTCGTGGTGTGCCGTGCCGGGGTGCGGTTCGGCTTGGTGGCGTTCAACGCGATCGGCGAGACGCCCGCCGCCGGACCCCGGACCCCGGGCGCGGCTCAAGTCCGGATGCAGCCTCGTACCGGTCCGCTCGACGCCTCCGACCTGCGGCGCGCGACCCGCGCGATAACGTCGCTCGAGGCTCGCGCCGACGTCGTCATCGTGCTGGCGCACTGGGGTGACCAGTACACGAACCAGCCTGTTTCCGATCAGCGCCGGGTGGGTGGGGCCCTGCTCGACGCCGGCGCGGACGTCGTCGTCGGCGGCCACCCGCATTGGGTGCAGGGCGTGCAGGTCCACCATGGGCGGCTGGTGGTCCACTCGCTCGGCAACTTCATCTTCGACATGGACTTCTCCCGCGAGACCCAGGAGGGCGTAATGCTGGAGGCAGTCTTCTGGGGTGACGAGTTCAAGGCGGTCGACTTCGTGCCGTACGTCATCGGCCCCGGGTTCGCCCCACGGCTCGTCACAGGCGCGCACGCGATGACCGTCCTCGACCTGATAACCGACGCGAGCGATGCGCCCTTCGACTGATACTCCCCTGGCAGGCAAGGCGTGTGACGGTGTCGACCTCAGTTGGTGAGCCATGTCCACATCGTGGTGCCCGCCCGCCGAAGCTGGGCGGGGTTGACGACCGACGGGACGTCGCCGGCGCTGTGGTAGCCGGCGTACGGCGTGCTGCCGACGCGGGCGGCCGCAAAGCCGGCCTTCTCGAACGACCAGTGGTCGCTCGACTGGTTGTCGGTGCAGCCGCTGGCGGCAACATCCTCGGCCGTCGTCGCCCGAAGTAGCTGACGTTGCACGGTCAGCGGCGAGACACCGCCCGTGCAGACGGGCACGATCGTGCCGACACCGACACGGTCGAGGGCGACCATTGCGACCAGGTGCTGTCGCTGGGCGGGCGACATGGCGGCGACGTATGCACGCGAGCCGTAGTGGTGGTCGTCGTCGCCGGGACCGCGCGGCTCCTCGGCACCGAAGAGCACGAACACCACTGGAAGCCGAGTGCCCCCGTCATCAGCCGCGGCGAGGCGAGCAAGCTCCAGCACCACCGAAACGCCTGACGCGTTGTCCTCGGCGCCCGGAGCGACCGGCACGGTGTCGAGGTGGGCACCGACGATCAGGTAGGGCGCGCTGGGGGAGAAATCGGCGGCCGTGGCCACGATGTTCTGCGACGTTCCAGCCGGAACGTCAACGCCCCACGAGTTGCCGCTCGGCACCTCGAAGTGCTGCCGCTCGACGGCGTATCCGAGCGAACGCAGCCGGTTGGCCGACCACCCGGCCGCCTCGGCGTACGCCGGGGAGGTGGCGTGGCGGGGTCCGATCACGCCGGCGAGGTGCCGGACTGTCCGGATGGCGCGAGGGGCGCGGAAGACCGCTGGTGGTGCGGGTGGCTCAACCGTTGGGGGTGCAGTGGCGGAGGTGGTGCCGGGGATCGTCGTGGTGGTGCCCGTCGGTGACGCCGTGGTGGCCTCCGCGGGGCGGGTGGACGGCGTCGGCGTGGCAGGGTCGCCATCTGTGCTGTCAGGCGAGCAGCCGGTGCCGAGCATGGCGAGCACGAGGGCGGCGATCGCCCACGACGTGGGATGGTGGATGGGCCTGCGCGGGTGCGCCATCTCGTCAGGCTACGTTCCGGCAAGGCACCTCGGTGTCAGTTGGTGTCGGTGGGCAGCGGTGTGTACGCCTCGACCACAAAGTTCCCGGTGGTCTGGATCGTCACCGCCTGCAGCCCGACTGGCGTCCCGTTGCGATAGGTGACGAGCGTGGCCGTGGCGTCGCGACGAAGCTTGCTGCCGAGGGCGAACGCGTAGGCCGCACCTCCTGTGGTGCCATTGGTGTAGGTCGCCCCCACCAGGCCGTTCGCGCCGGTGACCTGCTTCGGCCCGACCTGCACGTGGAGATGGCCGGCGAGCACGAGATCGACACACCCGCGATGGAGGGACTCCCGGCCCAAGGCGGCGTCGTGCACCAGCAGGGTGCTGATGCGTTCGCCGGCGTCGTTGCTGGCGCACGCCGCATCCGCAAGCTCGGTGCCGCGCTCGCTCAAGGTGGTGACGACCGCCGTCCGCCAGCTGCCGAGGCCGCTGCTGCGCGGGTCGGCGTCTCCGAGCAGCCGGATCCCGTCCACCCCGTCCACCGAGGTGCCGGTCAGCACGGTGAAGCCCAGGTTGTCGAGGTACTCCGACACGAACGGACCTTCGTCGTGGTTGCCGGTGACGGCGTACTTCTCGTCGTCCTGGAATGCTTCTGCCAGCGAGTCCAGGCTGAACGCCTCCCACGGCCCTCCCGTCGACGTGTCGTCGCCCGCGTCGAGGAGGACTGTGGCCCCCGCCGTGTCGGCGATGCTTCGCACGACGAGGTCCATGCCGACGTTGTCGTGCCGGTCAGAGACGAGGATGGCAACCGTCTCGTCCGCACCCGGTTGACGCAGGTCCCCACTGAGGTCAGGAGCGTTGTCGGCGGCCGTGCGGTAGAACTCGATGCTCGTGCGGTAGGTGTCGAAGGCGCTCTGGATCAGCGACTTCGTGCTGCTGGTGACGAGACCTGTCTGCACCTGGAGTGGTTGTGCCTCGGCGGGGATGTCGGTCTCGGGCACGAGGGCTGCGATCGGCTGCCAGCTTGCCTCAACGTCAGCATCGACCGCGCTCGGCTCCGCCGGGTTGTTCCACGGCTCGAACACAATTGCCGAAGCCACCACAACGACCAGCGCGACACCGATCGCTGTGGTGCGCCACGAGAGCCTGCTGACAAGTTGCCGGCGGCGTTGGCGCCCCATGAGGAGCCAGACCACGGGACCCAGCAGGCCGACGGCCGCGCCTTCGAGGGCGCCTTCGATTGCCATGTCGGTGAGCAGTCCGCGTACCTTGCGGATCTCACCCTCGGGACGGCTCGCGATGACGGCGTACCGGTGCACCAAGGCGTCATAGTTGGCGACGTTCGTCTTGCCGAGGTCGATCGAGACGCCGATCCGGACGCCTGCCGGGTAGCGCAGGTTCGGTAGGAATGCCCCCAGGTCGAGCGTCGCGTAGCCGTCCGCCGCGGGGGAGATCGTGGCGTCGTGGCTCGCGATCACTGTGTCGCGAGTGTCGGTCAGGAATGCGTGCGCGCCGACGGGTACGGCGACCACCGCCCAGCCGGCGACGTACGCCAAGGTCGTCAGCGTGGTGCGCGCCCAGCTGGGCGGCCGCGGCGCACGCAGGAAGTCACCGGCCTTGAACACGCGTCGAGCATACGGAGCCGCTGCTGGCCGGCCTTGACAAATTGGGGGCGACGGGGCTGACAGGTTGCCTGGTGATCGCGCTCGTTGCGGCCGGGCAGTTCCTGTACGGGCTCGGTGGCGGCAGCGAGAAACGCCAACGAGATGGGCTACCGCCAGGCGGGCACCCCTGATGAGCTGAAGGGTCGGCTGAACACCACGATGCGTTCGGTCAACCGCGCTATCGTCGTCTGCGAACCTGTCGGCGGGTTGCTCGCCTACGCGATCGGCTATTGGCCGACGC
>JACCVZ010000291.1 GCA_013697905.1 Nocardioidaceae bacterium | reverse complement strand
TCCAGCACCAAGCCGCTCTTGCCAATCAACGCGGCACCACCGTGTTGCAGGGTCGGGCCGGAGTGCAGCCGCCTCACGATCGGAGGACGCACGAACGCCAACATCGCGATGGCGACTGCCACGGCGGCCAGGATCTGCACAACGACGTTGAGACCGAGGGCCGCCAGCAGGCAGGCGACCAGCGCGCCAACCGCCATCATCAGCAGCGCCAGGTCGAGTGTCGCCATCTCGGCGCCTGCGAGCAGCAGGGCGATGACCAGCCATAGCTGCCAGTCGTGAGCGCGGAACCAGTCCATGTGGCGAATCTATCGGAAGGCGCCGTCACCGCGTCGGTGTGAGCTCAGCCGCCGGCGTGCACTGTAACGGCCCGCTGACTTGTCCAGTGACAGGCTCAGACCGAAGGTCGCGGACAGATTTTCCTCGGTGAGCGTGTCCGTCATCGGACCTGCCACCATGAGCTCACCGCGCCGCAACATCAGCACGTGGGTGAAACCGGGTGGGATCTCTTCGACGTGGTGGCTCACCAGGACCGTCGCCGGTGATAGCGCATCCGTCGCCAGCACGCTGAGCGTGCTCACCAGGTCCTCGCGTCCACCGAGGTCCAGACCGGCTGCCGGCTCGTCGAGGAGCAGCAACTCGGGGTCGGTCATCAAGGCCCGCGCGATCTGCACCCGCTTGCGCTCTCCCTCGCTCAACGTACCGAAGGTCCGCTGCGCAAGGTGGGACACGCCGACCTCCTCAAGGAGCGCTGAGGCGCGGGCGTGGTCGAGGTCGTCGTACTTCTCGCGCCAACGGCCGATGACGGCGTACGACGCCGAGACGACCACGTCGGAGACCTTCTCCCCCCGCGGGATTCGATCACCAAGCGCTGCGCTGGTGAGACCGATGCGGGGGCGTAGGTCGAACACGTCGACAGTGCCGAGGACTTCGTGGAGGACCTCCACGAGTCCGTCACTGGGGTACAGGTGGGTGCTGAGGAGCTGGAGCAGGGTGGTCTTCCCAGCACCGTTGGGGCCTAGCACAACCCAGCGCTCGTCCTCCTCGACCCGCCATGAGATGGCGTTGAGAAGCCGGGAGGTCCCTCTGACGACGGAGACATCAGCCAGCTCTACGACCGCGGCCATCGATCTCCTCGCCTTGCCCTGTCCTGGTGGATTCACTCGCTTGCACGAGCATGCTACGGCTTCGGCCTAGAATTTTTCCGTGCTCACCTTGCCCGCCTCAGCGCGCCTGGCCTGCTGGCTCAACGCCTGGCTGCGCGGTGACGTGAGCGCCGACGCCCTCATTTCCGGGATCGTCGGGCGCCAGTCGAGCGTCGACTTCTCCGGCTTCGACGCGGCGCCGCTGCCACCTGCCCTGCTGCTCGGTCAGTTGCGCGCGGAGAAGGTGTCCAGCGTGAGCGTGGCTCTGCCCGTCCCAGGAGACCCGCTGGGTCTGGGCGGACCGCCCGCGTTCAACGCCGAGGGCCTCGAGGCCAAAGAGGCGGTGGTGCTCCATGGCAGCGGGCGTGGTCTCGTGCCGCGCACGGTCGGGGCGGCTATCCGTTGGGGGGCCCTGGAAGCCGAGCCTCCGGCGTATCTGCCAGACGTCGGCTCGGCAGACCGTGCCCTCCGCGACGCGATTCGGGTAGCGGCCGACGAGCTGACCCGCCTCGACGTCGCCGCCTGGAGCCCCGACATCGCCGACGAGCTGATGAACCTGCGTGCGCCGAGGCCCTTCGACGTGCCTGCCACATTCGCCTCGCCCGCCGCGGCAAGAGCCGCAGGGCAGGGCGCTCGCTGCCTCCGCATGGTGGCAATGGCGAGGCGCGACGACGGTGGCGCCTTGTCGGCGACGGAGGCGGCCCGTCGACACGTTGCCTTGGCGCCGCTGGACCACGCGGCCCGAAACGCGATCATCGCGGCCTGCTCCAGTCTCGACGGGCGCTGACCCCGGGTAGGGTCGCCACGCCATGACCGACACTCCCACTCTGCTGATGACACTGACGGGCAAGGACCGCCCCGGCGTCACAGCAGCCATGTTCGAGACCTTGGCGGGCTTCGGCGTGGAAGTCCTCGACATCGAGCAGGTCGTGCTGAGAGGACGGCTGCTGCTCGGCGTCCTGGTCACCGCCCCTCGCAACGTCACCAAGCTGCGCCAACAGGCCGAGCAGACAGCGAGCAGCCTCGGCATGGAGCTGGAGATGGCGCAGGGCCAAGGCGACAACGCCCGTCGCCGCGAAGGTCGTGCCCACGTGACGGTGCTCAGCCGGCCGCTCACACCCGCTGCGGTGGCGGCCATCACCGGCAGGATCGCCGACACCGGCGCCAACATCGACCGAGTCGTGCGGATGGCCCGGTACCCCGTCACCGCCATCGAGTTCCACGTCTCAGGCGCCGACGTCGGCCGGCTCCGCAAGGTGCTCGCCATCGAGGCGGCCCACCAGCGCGTCGACGTCGCGGTCCAAGAGGTCGGACTGCTGCGCCACGGCCGTCGCCTGGTGGTGATGGACGTCGACTCGACCCTGGTCCAGGGCGAGGCGATCGACCAGCTCGCGGCGTACGCCGGGGTCGGCCGTCAGGTCGCCGAGGTGACGGACCGGGCCATGCGGGGTGGTCTCGACTTCGAGGACTCGTTGCGGGAGCGCGTCGCGTTGCTCGAAGGCCTCGACGCCGATGTGCTGGACCTGGTGTACGACGAGCTGGCTCTCGCCCCGGGCGCACGTACCCTCGTCCGCACCCTCAAGCGCCTTGGCTACGGGTTCGCCATCGTCAGCGGCGGCTTCAGCCAGCTCACCGACCGGCTCGCCGCCGACCTCGGCATCGACTACTCCACCGCCAACGAGCTCGAGGTGGCAGACGGCAGGCTCACTGGCAAGATCGTCGGCGATGTCGTGGATCGAGGCGGGAAGGCCGCTGCGCTCCGCCGTTTCGCCCGCGACTCCAAGGTGAGCCTGGACCGCACGATCGCCATCGGCGACGGCGCCAACGATCTTGACATGTTGGCCGCGGCCGGACTGGGCATCGCCTTCAACGCCAAACCGATGGTGCAGGAGGCCGCCCACACCACGGTCAACGTGCCGTACCTGGACGCGATCCTGTACCTGCTGGGGATCAGCCGTGAGGACATCGAGGCTGCCGACGCCGAGCACGGGATCACCACGCCCCACCCCCTCCTTCCGTGACCGCCGCCAGCTTTCGGGTCAGCCCGCTGGACGGTACTCCTCGTCGAGTTGGGCGCTTCGCAACCTGAGGCTCGTCCACTCACCCGGGATGGTCAACACCGCGATGCCTGACGTCGGCAGGTGCGCCGGCCCCTCCTGGGCAGGTCGGCGCTGCAGCTGCTGCACCAGCTCGACCATGGTCGGGTTGTGGCCGATGACCAGGACGCGATGCAACGAATGCGGCAGGGTTCGGCAGAGCTCGACGACGTCGTCGACGTCCGCGGCGTACAGCTCATCGCGGACGGTGTGCTCGGGCTCGTCACCGAGCCCGGTCGAGACATGGTCGAACGTCTGCTGTGCCCGCGTCGCCGACGACACCAGCACGTGAGCGGGGACGTGTTCGGTGTCGGCGAGCCACCGCCCAGCCCGGACCGCATCGGCCTTGCCGCGGTCGGTGAGCTGCCGGACGTGGTCGCTGCTCGCCCCGGTCTCGGACTTGGAATGCCGCATCACGATCAGCTGTCGGTTCGCACTCGACGTCATGGCCCTATCCTGCCCGCCCCCATTCTCCCGCCACATCCGGAGGGCCGAACCCCCGACTCTCCGCGCAGAGGCGGCCGAACCCAGTCGGTCGGTCAGGCGCCCATCGCGTGGTAGCCGCCGTCGACGTGCACGATCTCGCCGGTCGTCTTCGGCATGAAGTCACTCAGCAAGGCCACGATCGTGCGGGCCGTCGGCTCTAGGTCGTTGAGGTCCCAGCCCAGGGGTGCCCGCTTGGCCCATTCCTCCTCGAACAGCTCGAACCCTGGGATCGCCTTGGCTGCCAACGTCTTCAAGGCTCCGGCCGAGACCAGGTTGGAGCGGATCCCCTTCGGCCCCAGGTCTCGGGCGAGGTAGCGGTTGCAGGACTCCAAGGCACCCTTGGCGAAGCCCATCCAGTCGTACCCGGGCCATGCCACCGAGGCGTCGAACGTGCAGCCGACGATGCTTCCTCCTGACTGCATGAGCGGCAGACACGCCGTGGCCAGCGCCTGGTAGGAGTATGCCGAGACGCGGACCGCATGAGCCACGTCCTCCCAGGGCCCCCCGAGGAACTTGCCACCGAGGATCGTGCTCGGGTTGCCGTAGGCGATCGCGTGGACGACGCCGTCCAGGCCGTCGATGTGCTCACGGAGCTGGCCCTCGAGCCTCGCAAGGTGGTCGTCGTCGCTGACGTCGAGCTCGATGACGGGCGGCGCCGTCGGTAGCCGGCCCGCGATCCGCCGGGTGATCGAAAGCGCCCTCCCGAAGTTGGAGATCAGCACCGTCGCGCCCTGCTCCTGGGCAACCTTGGCCGTGGCGAAGCCGATGGAGGAGTCCAGCGTCACTCCAGCGACCAGGATTCGCTTGCCGTCGAGAATTCCCATCAGTTCGAGCCTTTCGTGAGTGGAGGCTAGCGTTCGGACGAAGAGGGGTCCTGGGGTGGCGAGAGGTCAGTGACCCATACCAAGACCGCCGTCGACTGGGATCACCGCACCGGTGATGTAACCGGCCTCCTCCGACGCGACCCAGCGCACCACGCCGGCGATCTCTGCCGCGGTGGTGAACCTGCCCAACGGGATCGCACGTTGGTACTCGACTCGTTTGTCCTCGGGCAGCTCGGCCGTCATATCCGTGTCCACGAACCCGGGAGCCACCACGTTCGTCGTAATCGATCGGCTGCCGAGCTCACGTGCCATCGACCGCGCCATCCCGACGAGGCCGGCCTTGCTCGCCGCGTAGTTGACCTGGCCGGCGGAGCCGAGAAGCCCCACCACCGACGAGATGAGCACGATGCGGCCACGTTTGAGCCTGAGCATGCCCTTCGCCGCCCGTTTGGCGACCCGAAACGATCCGGTGAGGTTGGTCTCGATGACCGAGGACCAGTCCTCCTCGGACATCCGCAGCAGCAGAGTGTCGCGGGTGACGCCGGCGTTGGCCACCAGCACCTCGACCGCACCCTGCTCGGCCTCGACCGACGTAAACGCCGCCTCCACCGCATCGGGGTCGGTGACGTCGCACTTGACGCCGAAGAGAGCCTCAGGAGGCTCGCCCGTTCGGTAGGTTACGGCCACCTCGTCGCCTGCCTCGACGAACGCCTGCGCGATGGCGCGACCGATGCCGCGGTTGCCGCCGGTGACGAGCACTGATCTGCCCACGGTCTACTCCTTGCCGGCTGTGTTTCTCGATAGGTAGCTTCGCGGACTCTGCTTCAGATAGCAGGCTCGGCCGACGACGCTACCGGTTACCGCACCGTACGACGAACCGCGCGCGTCCGACACGACATACGTGTGACGAACGCCGCTTGGCCTGCGCGAACCAAGCGGCGAAGACGGCGTACGGTGGACAGTGAGGAGCCACCGTGAACCAGCCTTCCGACGATCCCGTCAGCATCACTTCGGCCAGGGTCAGCCACAGCCAGGATCTCAAACGTCGTCAGCGCCGCTACTTGCTGTCCATGCTGACCCGCACGATCTGCTTCGTGCTGGCGATCGTCACCGACGGCCCGGTTCGCTGGGTGCTCGTGGCCGGTGCGGTCTTCCTTCCCTACATCGCGGTCATCCTCGCCAACGCCGGCGACACCCGGACCGTCACCGGCCCCCCGGCGTACCACACCGAGGACCTCCCCGCCCTCGAGGTCGGCCCGGACGCACCGCCCAGCGGGCAGACGCGTGGGTGAAAGCCCGGCCGCGACCCTCTGGACCCCTCACCGGCGGCATGTCAGACTGGGCTCCAGGCATTCCGTTTCCCCCGTCGGAGCGCCACGTGTGATGCCGGGCAACCTCCCCCCGTGGTTGCTCGGCATCACTTCGTTTCGGGAGGTGACAGTGTGAGCGATGTCGACACCGACGCGGCTCTGACCTGTTCCGCCAAGGGGTGCAGCGAGGCGGCCACGATGTCGTTGCTGTGGAACAACCCCAAGATCCATCTGCCGGACCGACGCAAGACGTGGTTGGCCTGCGACCGACACGCACGATCCTTGTCAGAGTTCTTGGCCGCCCGCGGCTTCCTGCGCGACAGCGAACCCGTCGCGCACGACTGACGTCTCCTGTTGTGCGGCCGACTGGCGGCGACTCGGGCGGCTGCGAAGCCGCGCCCGTCAGCCCCCGATGGCGCTCATCGAACGCACCGGCTGGAGGAAGGTCTCGTCGTCGATACCGTGGCCTGGGCGCTTGGACCACATCGCGATCCGCCAGCGGTCGGCAAGCTCGGAGTCGGACGCACCGGCGCGGATCGCTGTGCGAAGGTCGGACTCCTCGCGCGCGAAGAGGCAGTTGCGGACCTGGCCGTCCGCGGTGAGCCGGACCCGGTCGCAGTCTCCACAGAAGGGCCGCGTCACCGAGGCGATGACACCCACGGTGGACGGTCCGCCGTCGACGACGAACAGCTCGGCAGGTGCGCTGCCGCGATCGTCCGGGTGGTCGCTGAGATCGAACTCGGAGCGAAGCGAGGCAAGGATCTCGTCCGCAGTGATCATCTGTTCGCGGCTCCAGCTGTGCTGTGCGTCGAGAGGCATCTGCTCGATGAAGCGCAGGTCGTATCCGCGCTCGATGCACCAGCGCAGCAGTTCAGGCGCCTGGTCCTCGTTGTGACCACGCAACAACACCGCGTT
>JACCVZ010000269.1 GCA_013697905.1 Nocardioidaceae bacterium | reverse complement strand
TGGCTCGACCCCGTCAGCCTTTAGGACGAGCCCGCTCATCTCGACCGCCTGCTGGTGGTGCGGGATCATCATCTGGGCGAACTTCACGTCCGCACCGTTGTGGTCGGCGTCGGACCCCGTCGAGCCTGCGTCCTTGCCACAACCCGTCAAGGCCAGGGCCGCCAGCATCGTCGCCACGGCGATCGTGCCCGGTCGGTTCGACATCTGTTCTCCTGGTGTCATGACCCGGTCGATGGGACGGGGTCGGTGGGTCGACACGGCCGTTGCGGCCGTTGCTTGGTCGAATCAGTGGTAGGCGTGGACGACGGCGTGCCCACGCCCGCGGGCGATTAACATCCGGTTCACGGGGACGGTCAGGACGAAGGCGATGACCAACGAACCGGCCAGCGCAGCCCAGAACAACCAGCTCGTGAGACCGGCGTCCATGGCACCGGGGACGGCGACGATCACCGTGTTGTCGACGATCTCCATCACCAGGATGGATACGGTGTCAGCCGCCAGGGCCACACCCAGGGCTGCCTTCAGGGCGAGACCGGCGCGCAGCACCGGAAGAATGGTCAGCGAGTAGCCGAACACGAAGGCCAGCGCGATGGACAAGACGATCGTCGCCGCGTTGTGCCAGCCGAGCGCCGTCCCGATCACCATGCCGAGCACCTCGCCGATGGCACAGCCGGTGAGGCAGTGCAGGGTGGCGGTGATCGCCGTGGAGGTCAGGGCACGCCCGTGCAGGGTGTCGCCGTGGTGCAACGACGTGGGTGGGTTTTCATGGACCTGTGACATCGGATGCTCCTCGGGGTCGGAATCGGCGAAGCCGCAGGCTGTTGGTGACGACGAACACCGAGCTGAACGCCATCGCGGCGCCGGCCACGATCGGGTTCAGCAGGCCCGCCGCCGCCAACGGGATCGCAGCCACGTTGTAGCCGAAGGCCCAGAACAGGTTTCCCTTGATGGTGCGCAGGGTGGCGCGTGACAGTGCAATCGCGTCGGTGACGGCCCGCAGGTCGCCGCTCATCAGCGTCAGGTCGCTGGCTTCGATCGCCACGTCGGCGCCGGTGCCCATCGCGAGACCAAGGTCGGCCTGCGCAAGGGCGGCGGCGTCGTTGATGCCGTCGCCGACCATTGCGACCACACGTCCCTCTCGCTGAAGCTTCTTGACCACCTCGAGCTTGTCGACGGGTAGCACCTCCGCGACCACCGAGGCTGCCTCGATGCCGACGACGGCGGCGACGCTGGCCGCCACCCGGGCGTTGTCTCCGGTCAGCAACCAGGGACGCAGTCCGAGGTCGCGCAGGGCGGCGACAGCCGCCGCCGCCTCCGGCTTGACGGCGTCGGCCACCACGACAACACCGCGGAGCGTGCCGTCCCACCCGACCCAGATCGGGCTCTTGCCCGACTCCTCGGCCGCCGCCGCGACAGCCGCAAGGTCGTCGGGAGCCAGCTGCGCCCACTCCTGCTCGAGCCAGGCACGACGCCCTGCCGCGACGTCGTGGTCCTCGACGATGCCGCTGACCCCACGACCGTCAGCCGCAGCGAACGACGTGACCGATGACAGCGGCCCAGCGCTGCGGGCGGCGCCGGCCACGGCCTTGCCGATCGGGTGCTCGGACGCGTCCTCGACGGCACCGGACAGCCGGAGTACGTCGTGCGCGGACTCGCCGGCAGCGGGAACGACGTCGGTGACGGTCATCTTCCCCGTGGTGACGGTGCCGGTCTTGTCGAGCACCACGGTGTCGATGGCGCGGGTGGCCTCGAGCACCTCCGGACCCTTGATGACAATGCCGAGCTGGGCTCCGCGTCCGGTGCCCACCATCAGCGCGGTCGGCGTCGCTAGTCCAAGCGCGCAGGGGCAAGCGATGATCAGCACGGCGACTGCGGCGCTGAACGCCACCTCGGCGGAGGCGCCGGAGAGCAGCCAGCCGGCCAAGGTCGCGAGCGCCAAGGCGATCACGACAGGCACGAACACGGCTGAGACTCGGTCGGCGAGCCGCTGCACCGGGGCCTTGCCGAACTGTGCCCGCTCGACGAGCCTCGCCAATTGCGCCAGCGCGGTGTCGGCGCCGACACGGGAGGCGCGGACCACGATTCGACCGCCGGCGTTCGTGGTGGCGCCGACGACCTCGTCGCCGAGGCCGACCTCGACCGGCACGGACTCGCCGGTCAGCATCGAGGCGTCGACCGCGCTGGTGCCTGAGATGACGATGCCGTCGGTCGCGATCTTCTCGCCGGGTCGTACGACGAACTCGGCACCGACGGTCAGCTGCTCGATCGGCAGGCTCTGCTCGACCGGACCGTCCGGTCCCGGCACGAGCACGGCGACGTCCTTCGCGCCGAGTGAGAGCAGTCCTCTGATCGCCTCGCCCGACCGTCGCTTCGCGCGAGCCTCGAGGTAGCGGCCGGCGAGGATCAGCGTGGTCACACCGGCGGCGACCTCGAGGTAGATCTCACCAGCTTGGTGAGCTCGCGCCGGTATCAGCTCGAACGACATCCGCATCCCGGCCTCGCCGGCCCCACCCAGGAACAAGGCGTACAACGACCAGCCGAAGGCCGCCGCGACGCCGAGACTGACGAGCGTGTCCATCGTCGCCGCGCCATGCCTGGCGTTGAGAAACGCCGCCCGGTGGAACGGCCAGGCGCCCCAGACCACGACAGGAGCCGCCAGGGCCAGGCTGAGCCACTGCCAGAACATGAACTGCAGGACCGGGAGCATGGCCAGCAGCACGACCGGCACGGTCAGGGCGACGCTGACGAGGAGTCTCTGCCGCAGGGAGCCGGCCGCGTCGGCGGTGTCGTCAGGGTCGGTGGACGCATCGACGGGATCGCTTCGTCCCGCGGGCGACGGCGACGCCGGCGGCAGGGTCGCCGTGTAGCCCGTCGCCTCGACGGTCGCGACGAGGTCGGCGGGTTCGACCCGGTCGGCGTATGCGACCAGCGCCTTCGCCGTGGCGTAGTTGACGGTCGCCTCGACGCCGTCCAACCGGTTCAATCTCTTCTCGACCCGTGCCGCACACGACGCACACGTCATGCCGCCGATCGCGAGCTCGACCGACCGCAGGTCACCGCCGCGCGTCGCGGCCAGATCTGGTGCCGTCATGACGAGACCAGCTCGTAGCCCGCCTCGTCGACGGCCGCCTTCACTGCGTCGGCTGCCAGCGGCCCGTCCGAGCTGACATGGACCGGTGAGGTGCCGCCGGCCACCAACTCGACCTCGACCCGGCTGACGCCCTCGAGCGCCGACAGCTCGTCGGTGACTGCGCTGACGCAGTGCCCGCAGGTCATCCCGGCCACGTGGTAGGTC
>JACCVZ010000026.1 GCA_013697905.1 Nocardioidaceae bacterium | reverse complement strand
CCTCGACGGTCACGGCGTTGAAATCGGGCTCTCGGGTCGAGTTCGGGCTGGTCCAAGGGCGCAAGGGCGACCAGGCCATTCAGCTCTCGGTCCTCGAGCCCACCCCGTCGGTGGCCAAGGCCAGCCGCAAGAAGCCCGACGACATGGTGACGATCGTTGAGGACCTGATGAAGCTGCTGGAGAACCTCGAGCAGACCTACCGCCGCGGCCGGCATCCTGACCCGCGCTCAGCCAAGCGGTCGGCAACGCTGTTGCATGCCCTTGCCTCCGAGCTCGAGCTGTAGTCCCTCGTTCCCCGCCCTCCCCTACGTCGGTTGGTTGGCGGTTGGTCGCCCTCTCAGGCCACTCCCGGGTGTCGCCGGGGGGCCTGCCGGCTGACGGCGAGGCCGCGGAGCACGAAGACGAGCCAGCCCATCAGCAGCGCAGCGATCACGAACAACCCGAGTCTGGCGATGAGCGGCATCAGGACGCCAACGAAGCCGCCGATCACCCAGGACAGCTGCAGGAGCGTCTCGGAACGGGCGAAGACACTGGTCCGCACCCGCTCGGGAACCTCGCGCTGGATCAGCGCGTCGAGCGACAGCTTGCCGAGCTGCTGGCTCAGACCGGCGACGAGGCCGAGCGCCATCGCCGGGATCAGACCGAAGAACAGCGCGGCATAGACAGCCGCCGCGGCGTCGGCGACGAGCACGATCAGCACGATCGATTCGGGCTTGCGATCCTTGAGGATTGATCCGAGAGCAGTGCCCACGGTGCTACCGAGACCCACGGAGCCGATCACCAGACCCAGCAGCAGGGTGGGTTTGTCCTCCCATCCCTCGATAGGCTCCTGGCGCAACAAAAACGCCATGAACATGGTGAGGAAACCCGACAGCATCCGCAACCCCGCGTTGCACCGCAGGGCAGTCACCACGATCGGCGTGATGCCGCGTCCCCGTGGTGCCGAGTCGGTGACGTCGCGCATGCCTACGTGTTCCTCGCCCTCGGACGAGTCCACCCGGGCGGGGAGCAAGATCGCCAGCACAGTGCCGCCCACGAAGACGACGGCGGCGAAGCGCAGCGACCACTCAGCGCCGATCAACGAGGCCCCTGTCGCGATCGGGCCGGCGATGGCGGCGCCCGCGATGCTCGCGATCGAGATGCGTGAGTTGGCCTTCACCAGGGTGAGCTCAGGTGGCAGCAGCCTGGGGACGGTGGCCGCACGGGTGACGCCGTACGCCTTGGACGCCACCAGGCAGGTGAGCGCAGCGGGAAACAGCCACGGTGACTCGTCGGCGACCGCGCCGGCGAGTGCCCAGCAGCCGAACGCACGCAGGGCGAACGTCGAGCCGATCGCCCAGCGGCGACCGCGACGGAACTTGTCGAGGAAGGGACCGATCAGCGGTGCGACGACGGCAAACGGCAGCATGGTGATCCCGAGGAAGAGCGCCACCTGCCCCCGAGCCTCGTCGCTGGGAACGGCGAAGAACAGGGTCCCGGCCAGCGACACGGCTAGTGCGGCGTCGCCGGCGGCGTTGACCGCGTTGAGCTCGAGCAGTCGCGCCAGTCCCGATTCTCCGGCACCGCCGGAGTGTGACGCACGGCGGGCCATCCGAACGGTGCCGCTCGCAGTGCGACCCGAGAAGGCAGCGAACCGTTTGCCGACGCCCGCCGCCTTGCGGGCGCGGTCCGCGGCGGACGGGCCACGACTGCCGGCGAGGTGACCGGGTTGGCCGTAGTCGGGTCGTGCTGGACTGCCGGCCAAGGGAGGGGTGTCGGGGTGAGGGTAATCGGAGCGTGTGCCACCGCCGGTCGGGGGACGACGTCGTGGGCGTCGACCAGGCTGGTCGGGGTGCACGGCTCCATACTGCCTGGCGGGTTCCGGGGCGACGTGGTGGACACCGAATTAGCCAACGGTTTCGCCGATACGGCAACATGGGACTGTGATGACGACAACCAAGACCCGCAAGGTCGACGCGGTGCTGGCAGCCGCGACCAATGTGGCGCGATCCGCGCTCGCCGACTCGGTCGCCGACAGCGATGTGGGCCACCACCTGGCAGTTGTGGCCGAGGCCGATCGGCTTGCCACCCACTACTTCGCCTCGGAGCAGCCGGGATATCGAGGCTGGCGCTGGGCGGTAACCGTGACACGGGCGCCGCGGCAGAAGGTGGTCACCGTCAACGAGATCACGCTGCTGCCCGGCGAGGGCGCGCTCGTGGCCCCGGACTGGATCCCGTGGCGGGACCGGGTCTCCAAGCACGACCTGCGGCCTGGCGACCTGCACCCGCGTCCGGTGGAAGACCCGCGGCTGGTGCCGGGTTTCCTGGTCGGCGACGAGGCCCTCGACGAGGCGACCGCCCGCGAACAGCGCGACGTGGCCGGTGAGGTCGGCCTGGGGCGTGAGCTGGTGCTGTCGATCGACGGCCGCGACGCCGCGGCCGAGCGCTGGTACGCCGGCGACGCGGGACCGGACGCACCGATCGCCAAGGCGGCACCCGCGCGGTGCGCGAGCTGCGGCTTCCTGGTGCGCATGGGCGGAGCGTTGTCGCAGGCGTTCGGTGTCTGCGCAAACGCGTTCTCGCCGAGTGACGGGCACGCGGTGTCGCTCGACCATGGATGCGGAGCGCATTCCGACGTCGCCGAGGACCAGAGCAGGGAGCAGGCCGGGGTGGGCGCCCGCCGGCTTCTCGACACGATGGCGTGGGACACGGTGGTGGACACCGACCTGGAGGTCATCGCGCGCTAGACCGGCCGGCCCATCGCCTCGGCAGGTGGCGCCACGGCCGCGTCAAAGGCCGGCAGCGCCGAGCGGGCTGGTCTCCACCTCGCGCGGGGGCCGTTCGGCCAGCTGACGGCGTCGGCGGCGGCAGTATCCGATGCCGATGAGCCCAAGTCCGAAACCGGCGACGCACGTCCACAGCCACCATCCGTGGCCGTTCTCCTCGAGGGTGAAGTAGAACGGGATCAGCGCCAGGGCTGCCACCAGCCACACAATCGCACCGACGGCAATCGTTCGCACACCTGTGACATCGAGTGGTTGCACGGTGGCGGTGACATAGGTGCGTTGCCGGATCTCGATGGACTCGATCCCTGGTCGGCCCCCAAAAAGGTCGGGGTCGTGCAAAGCTTTGATCTCACGCATCCGGTCGACGGGGTGCGGCCGCTGGACGCGCGGAGCACCGGCGTCGACTCCAGCCCGCCGACTGGCTCGCCTGCCGCTGTTGGCCACGACACCTACCCTACGCCGACCACGGTGTTCGCCCGAGCGGGCGGCAGCCCCTACGCTGACGGCTGTGAACACAGCGAACAAGGGGAGTACCCGACGCCCAGCTCGGAGCGCGTCTGGAATGGACAGCTTCTTCAAGATCTCCGAGCGTGGCTCCACGGTGAGCAGGGAGATCCGTGGTGGCCTCGTCACCTTCTTCACGATGGCCTACATCGTCGTCCTCAACCCGATCATCCTCGGACAGGCAATGGACGTGAACGGCGACTCGATCACCGGCGGGCCGCAGGCAGACTTCGCCCAGATCGCCGCCGTCACTGCCTTGGTGGCCGGTGTACTGACGATCCTGATGGGTGTGGTCGCCAACTACCCGCTCGCGCTCGCGACCGGGCTCGGCCTCAACGCCTTCGTCGCCTTCGGAGTCGCCTCCCAGATGACCTGGGCCGATGCGATGGGTCTCGTCGTCCTCGAGGGGCTGATCATCCTCGTCCTGGTGCTCACCGGGTTCCGTCGAGCCGTGTTTACGGCTGTGCCGGCGCAGCTCAAGGTGGCGATCAGCGTCGGGATCGGTCTCTTCATCGCTTTCATCGGTCTGGTCGATGCGGGGTTCGTGCGTCGCAATCCCGATCTCGCAAACACGCCCGTTCCCGTCGGTCTCGGTGTCGGGGGGGCACTTCAGGGGTGGCCGGTGCTCGTCTTCTGTGCGGGACTGATCCTGATGATTGTGCTGTATGCCCGCCGGGTGAAAGGCGCCATCCTCATCTCCATCCTCGCCACCACCGTTCTTGCGATCATCGTCGAGGCCCTCGCCGACGTGGGACCGACGTTCACTGCCGACGGCATCAACCCCAAGGGCTGGGACCTGAACGTGCCGGCCTGGCCCGACAAGGTGCTCGACACCCCAGACTTCTCGTTGCTCGGCAACTTCTCGCTGTTCGGGTCGTTTGCGGAGGCGGGCGCCGTCACTGCACTCCTGTTCGTCTTCACCCTGCTGCTCGCGGATTTCTTCGACACGATGGGCACGATGACAGCGATCGGGGCCGAAGCCGGGCTGCTCGACGAGGAGGGGACACCTCCCAACACGCAGCGCATCCTCATCGTCGACTCGATCGCGGCCGCGGCGGGAGGCGCGGCGTCGATTTCGAGCAATACGTCGTACATCGAGTCGGCGTCTGGCGTGGGTGAGGGAGCAAGGACCGGACTCGCGAGCGTGGTCACCGGGGTCTTGTTCCTGCTGACCACAGTCCTTGCGCCGCTCGTCGCGATCATCCCGAACGAGGCAGCGGTACCGGCCCTGGTCGTGGTTGGTTTCCTAATGATGACCCAGGTCAAGAACATCGACTGGGACGACATGGAGATCGCCATCCCGGCGTTCCTTACGATCATCTTGATGCCGCTCACGTACTCGATCTCGGTCGGCATCGGTGCCGGGTTCATCGCCTACGTCATCTTGAAGGCCGCCCGGGGCAAGGTCGCGCAGATCCACCCGCTGCTCTGGGTGGTTGCCGCCCTGTTCGTCGTCTACTTCGCGATCGACCCGATCAGCCACTGGATCACGTAGGAGCGTCGTACGCCGGGTAGAGCACACCTGCGGAGAAGGTGAGCCGCCTCACGAAGCTACTCTTGCGGTTTCCTTAGCATTGCTAATAAGTTATGCTAAGGATATGTCTAGTGAAGTAGTCAAGCTCGCGCGCACGGACGCCGGACTGGCCAGCGGGTTGCGGATCTCGGTGATGCGGCTCTCGCGACGCCTGCGCAACGAGCGCGACGCCAGCGAGGACCTGACGCCGAACCACCTTGCTGTCCTGGGCACCCTGTGGCGCCACGGAGCTCTCACGATCGGTGAGCTCGCGGCACAGGAGAAGGTGCAACCCCCATCGATGACCCGCACGGTCAACCATCTCTGCGAGAAGGGTCTGATCGCGCGGACACCTCACGGCGACGACAGGCGTGTGGTGGTCATCTCCTTGACCGACGCTGCCGCCGCGGTGATCACCGAGTCCCGCCGCCGCAAGGATGCCTGGCTCAACCACCGTCTCAAGGAGCTCACCGTCGAGGAGCGCCGGATACTCCGTCATGCCGCACCGATCCTCGAGAGGCTCTCCCACGCATGAGCCCCACCTTCCAGGCCCTCTCGGTGAGGAACTTCCGGTTGTACTCGGGTGGCAGTCTCGTCAGCAACACCGGCACCTGGATGCAGCGGGTCGCACAGGACTGGTTGGTCCTCCAGCTGACCGACTCTGGGTCGGCACTGGGGATCACCACTGGACTGCAGTTCCTTCCCTTCCTGCTCGTCACCCCGTTCGCCGGGCTGCTCGCCGACCGCTACTCCAAGCGCATGCTGCTGATGTTCACCCAGGGTTCGCTGGCCGTCACCTCGGGCATCCTCGGGGTGCTCGCCGTCACGGGCGTCGCCCAGGTCTGGCACGTCTGGGTGCTGGCCTTCCTGTTCGGGGTCGGGACCGCGAGTGACACGCCTACCCGGCAGTCGTTCGTCGTCGAGATGGTCGGCAGAGACAACCTTCCCAACGCGGTCGGCCTCAACTCGGCGTCGTTCAACCTCGGTCGCATCGCCGGCCCCGCGGCCGCCGGGTTCCTGATCGTCGCGTTCGGATCAGGCGTCCAGGCAACCGGGGCAGTGATCTTGCTCAACGCGATCAGTTACTTGGCGGTGATCTACTCGCTGCGCAGGATGCGCGTCGACGACTTGCAGGTCTCGGTGCCGGTACCGCGGGCGAAGGGCGCCCTGCGCGACGGAGTGCGTTACGTCTTGCGCAGCCCGCTGCTGATCTTCGTCTTCACGGTCGCCTTCTTCGCCGGGACGTTCGGCCTCAACTTCCAGATGACGAGCGCGTTGATGTCAACCCAGGTCTTCCACAGAGGCGCCGGAGGCTTCGGTCTCCTCGGGACGATCATGGCCGTCGGCGCGCTGAGCGGCTCGCTGCTCGCGGCTCGACGTGGCTTCCCGCGCCGGCTGGTGCTGGTGCTGGCGCCGGTGTCGTTCGCGGTTGTCGAGATCGTCGCGGGACTGATGCCGACGTACTGGTTGTTTGCGGCCGTGTTGCCCCTGTTGGGCATCACGTCCTTGACGATGATGAACTCGCTGCAGACCGTCGTGCAGATGTCGGTCGACGCCGACATGCGAGGGCGCGTGATGGCGCTGTACATGATGATCCTGATGGGCGGTACACCGTTCGGGGCACCGGTGGTTGGGTGGGTTGGCGAGATGTTCGGGGCTCGCTGGACGCTGATCGGCGGCGGTGCGGCCACTTTGGTCGCGGTCCTCGCGGCGACGGTCTGGCTGGTCAAGGCGGAGGAGATCCACGTCAAGGACATCCACATCCGGGCCGACAAGGTAGCCGCTTAACTGCTTCCGCCCAGCCGAGCCCGGTCACGACCATGGCAGGCAGCAAAGGAGCATGTGAGTCGCGCGTTTCCGTGACGCTACTTGGATGGGAGTGATCGAGCGTAGGCGACGCCATGGCTCACCCAGCGGCGAAGCGCGTCGTCGGTCTCGACCTCCTCCACCTCGACCCGGAGCCAGCCATCCATCTCGCGGCCGCGCATCTCGAAGCGCCGCACGTGTGGCTCACTGACAAGAGACCCGGACTCGGCGGGATCGACACGCAGCAGCAGTCCGCCCTTGCTGCTGGAACTGACAGCCATGTTGCCATTGATCAGGAACGCCAGGCCGCCGAACATGCGCCTCTCGGTCAGGCCAGCTTCACCTTGAACAACTTGGTGGATCCGATCCGCGAGGCCTTCGTCGTATGCCATGGCAGAAAAGTATCGCGCTAGATTCCCCCTGTGCCGCTAGTCCTGCCTTCGCAGACACCCTGCTCGTACTGCGAGAACTTCCAGGGGAGAAACCCCTGGCACGGCCCACCGGCGGTGATCTTCGAGGATGAACTGATCTACGTTTTCCTTGCACCGGCAGCGCTCGGCGGTATGGAGGTCATACGCTCGTCACGACGAAACGGCATCAGGAGAGGATCCTCGACCTGACTCGTGAGCAGGAGTCTCTGCTTGGGCAAGTGCTCGCTCGGACCCCCCGAATGATTGACTCGGCTGTCGACCCGGACGGCATCCTCATTCAGCAGCACAAC
>JACCVZ010000196.1 GCA_013697905.1 Nocardioidaceae bacterium | reverse complement strand
CAGATGCCCGCGCTTTCCGTGGTGCAGCTGCTCACCGCCGGCTACGAGCACGCGTTGCCCCACCTTCCCGACGGGGTGACGCTCTGCAACGGCGCCGGCATCCACGATCCGGCCACGTCGGAGCTCGCCGTCGGCTTGATGATCAGCGCCCAGCGACGGCTGGCCGAGCTGGCCCGGCTGCAGATCGTGGGCCGGTGGGATCAGCAGATGTCGTCCACCCTGGCCGACCGCCGGGTGCTGGTCGTCGGCGCCGGCAACATCGGCCGGGCGATCCAGCGTCGGCTGGAGGGCTTCGAGTGCGACGTCACCTTGGTGGCACGCACCGCTCGTGAAGGCATCCGTGCCTTCGGCGAGCTTCCCGACCTGCTGCCGTACGCCGAGATCGTGGTCCTGATCGTCCCGCTCACCGACGACACCAGGAGCCTGGTCGACGCGCAGTTCCTGGCGCGGCTGCCAGATGACGCGTTGGTCGTCAACGTGGCGCGGGGAGCAGTGGTGGTCACGGATGACCTGCTTGCCGAAGTGAGCACCGGCCGATTGCGCGCGGCTTTGGACGTCACCGAGCCTGAGCCGCTCCCGGACGACCACCCGTTGTGGACGGCTCCGGGCGTCATCATCACGCCTCATGTCGGGGGCGCGGCTACCTCGATGTGGCCGCGAGCTCGCCGACTCGTCGGCGACCAGCTCCGTCGGCTCGCCGCCGGGCAACCGCTCCGCCACGTCGTCGTACCCGGCCGGTAGCGGGACCGAAGTCAGGGCGGATCGGTGTCCACCCGCCGGATCAGCTCCTCCACCATCGCGCGCTCCGACGCGTAGTAGTCGAGTCCCCAGTCGGCGACCATGCGGGGAAACCGGAACCGGTCGACGGCGCTTTCCGGATCGAGCACCAGCGAGTCGCGGACCGTCTGCAGCTCCGCACGCCGCTCGGCGAGCATCGTGAGGTAGCCGTCCAACATCGACCGCGACGTCTCCGGGTCGACGACATGCCCCATGAGCAGCCGTAGAGCGACGGGGTGTTTGAGCGCCGGGAACTCGACCGCCGTGCTGGCCAGCCAGCGTTGCAGGTCCCGCCGCCCGGCAGCGGTGATCTGGTAGCGCCGCGTACTGCGGGTGGGCGCCGTGGTGTCGTCTCGGGCGTGCACCAACCCGAGCTCGGTGAGGCGGGCGAGCTCGGTGTAGACCTGACTCATCGCCGGCGAGACCCAGTAGAACCGCAGGGTCCGGTCGGCGCGTTGTTTGAGCTCGTAGCCGCTCAGGTCGTCGCCGAACGTCAGCAGCCCGAGCAGGGCGTAGGACGTCGTTGGGAGGTCTTGACTCATGATGTGACAAGAGTACTGTTCCTACTAGGAATAAGTCGCCTGTTCGGCGGGCACGTCAGTGAGGGGAGGGGTCCTCGATGACCGACGCGGTGCTCTTGATGATCGGCACCCGCAAGGGGTTGTGGCTGGCGCGGTCGGATCCGGCGCGCGAGACCTGGTCGTTCGATGGCCCGCACTTTTTGATGAACGAAGTGATCGCCTGCGCCGTCGATCAGCGCGACGGAAAGACTCGGCTCCTCGCTGGCGCGATGAGCAACCACTTCGGTCCTCAGGTCTTCCGCTCCGATGACGGTGGGGCTACGTGGGACGAGACAGCCAACGGCGCGATCCGGTTTCCCGAGGACACCGGAGCCGCACTGGAGCAGGTGTGGCAGTTGACACCCGGGCTGGAGAGCGAGCCAGGTGTCGTGTACGCCGGCACCCAACCGTCGGCGTTGTTCCGCAGCACCGACCGCGGCGAGACGTTCGAGATGGTGCGGTCGTTGTGGGACCACCCGCACCGCAAGCAGTGGGGAGCCGGCTACGGCGGACAGGCCATCCACACCATCCTCCCTGGTGTCACGGATCCCAACGCTATGACTGTGGCGATGTCGACAGGCGGCGTCTACCAGACCGAGAACGGTGGGCAGTCGTGGGCGCCGGCGAACGTCGGCGTGAAGGCGTACTTCCTGCCCGACCCCTGGCCGGAGTTCGGGCAGTGCGTCCACAAGGTGGCACGCAACCCCAACCGGCCGGAACGGCTGTACATCCAGAATCATCACGGCGTCTACCGCACAGACGACGGCGGAGCGCACTGGACGTCCATCGCCGACGGGCTACCTAGCGACTTCGGTTTCCCGATCGCGGTCGATCCGCACGACCCCGACTCGGTCTACGTCTTCCCCTTGGTCGCAGACTCTGAGCGCATCCCGCCGGGTGGGAAGCCCCGGGTGTGGCGCTCCGACGACGCGGGCGACACCTGGACCGAGCTCTCCAAGGGGCTCCCCGAGGACGGCTTCTACGCCGGCGTGATGCGCGACGCGCTGACGATCGACGGATCCGACCCGACCGGCGTCTACTTCGGCTCGCGCGACGGCAGTGTCTTCGCCAGCAAAGATCGCGGAGAAAGCTGGGCGCTTGTCACCGGGCACCTTCCCGACGTGATGTGCGTCAGGTCGGCCGTCCTCAGCTGAGCGCTGGGCAGCCGTAGGCTCAGCCCATGACTGACATCAAGCCACGCAGCCGCGCCGTCACCGACGGGCTCGAAGCCACTGCCTCGCGCGGGATGCTGCGCGCCGTCGGGATGGGCGACGACGACTTCGCCAAGCCGCAGATCGGGGTGGCGTCGTCGTGGAACGAGATCACCCCGTGCAACCTCTCGCTTGATCGACTGGCGCAGGCGGTCAAGCAGGGCGTGCACGCCGCCGGCGGCTACCCGCTGGAGTTCGGCACGATCTCGGTCTCCGACGGCATCTCGATGGGCCACGAGGGCATGCACTTCTCGCTGGTGTCGCGTGAGGTGATTGCGGACTCTGTGGAGACGGTCATGATGGCCGAAC
Source organism: Nocardioidaceae bacterium (assembly GCA_013697905.1). Classification (GTDB taxonomy): domain Bacteria; phylum Actinomycetota; class Actinomycetes; order Propionibacteriales; family Nocardioidaceae; genus JACDHG01. The sequence goes on along the minus strand of JACCVZ010000196.1, from coordinate 1,395 downwards.
GGTTCGATGGTTCGGTGCTGCTGGCCGGCTGCGACAAGAGCCTGCCGGGGATGCTGATGGCGGCCGCCCGGCTCGACCTCGCCGCGGTCTTCCTGTACGCCGGTTCGACCATGCCAGGGCGGGTGGAGGACACCGATATCACGATCATCGACGCCTTCGAGGCGGTCGGCGCCTGCCGGGCAGGGCTGGTGTCACCTGCCGAGGTGGAGGCCATCGAGCGCGCCGTCTGCCCGGGCGAAGGTGCCTGCGGCGGAATGTACACCGCCAACACAATGGCGTCCGTGGCCGAGGCCCTGGGCATGTCGCTTCCGGGTTCAGCCGCGCCACCGGCCGTCGACCGTCGCCGTGACGGTTTCGCGCACGCGTCCGGGGAGGCCGTGGTCGAGATGTTGCGGCAGGGGATCACCGCGCGGCAGGTCATGACGAGAGAGTCTTTCGACAACGCGATCGCGGTCGTGATGGCGCTCGGTGGCTCGACCAACGCCGTGCTGCACCTGCTCGCGATCGCCCGCGAAGCCGAGGTCGAGCTCGGCCTCGACGACTTCAACCGGGTAGGCGACAAGGTTCCGCACCTCGGCGACCTCAAGCCGTTCGGCCGCTTCGTGTGGGTCGACCTCGACCGCGTCGGCGGCATCCCGGTGGTGATGAAGGCACTGCTCGACGCGGGCCTGATGCACGGCGACGCGCTGACGGTCACCGGCAAGACGCTCGCGGAGAACCTCGAGGAGCTGGCGCCGAAGGGTCTCGACGGCGAGGTCTTCCGCTCGCTCGACAAGCCGATCCACAAGAGCGGCGGCCTGACCATCCTCAAGGGCTCGCTGGCTCCCGAGGGCGCCGTGGTCAAGAGTGCCGGCTTCGACGACTCCACGTTCACCGGCACTGCGCGGGTCTTCGACGGCGAACGCGCTGCCCTGGACGCACTCACCGAGGGTGAGATCGTCGCCGGCGACGTCGTGGTGATCCGCTACGAAGGCCCCAAGGGTGGGCCCGGCATGCGCGAGATGCTCGCCATCACCGGCGCGATCAAGGGCGTCGGCCTCGGCAAGGAGGTGCTGCTGGTCACCGACGGCCGCTTCTCCGGTGGTACGACCGGCCTGTGCGCCGGCCATGTCGCCCCCGAGGCCGTCGACGGCGGACCGATCGCCTTCGTCCGCGACGGAGACCCGATCACCCTCGACGTCGCCAACCGCACCCTCGACGTGGCCATCGCGGAGTCCGAGCTCGAGTCCCGGAAGGACGGCTGGGCACCCCAGGAGCCGAAGTACACCCGCGGCGTCCTCGGCAAGTACGCCAAGGTCGTGCAGTCCGCCGCGCACGGAGCCGTCTGCGGATGAGCCGCCCCCGGCTGCCGGGCTCCCCGGTGGCCTGGATCGTCGGCGCGCAGCTGCTGGGCAC
>JACCVZ010000161.1 GCA_013697905.1 Nocardioidaceae bacterium | reverse complement strand
GCGGTGCCCACCGGTGCCTCCCACGACAGCTCGGCGCGCAGCATCCCTGGGGCAGCGGGTTGTGGGGTCCACTGCAGGGTGACGGGCGCCCCGAGGACCCCCGCGGTGGCCCACTCCAGGTGCGGGCACAGCGCCGGCGGGGCGGCATGGATGTAGACAACGCCACGGGTCGTCGACACCGGGTCCTCCTTGCTGTCGTGAGGTGCGCCTTCCCCAGCGGCCTCACCGGCGACAAGGACGAACGGCGGACTGCCGCGCGTCTTCCGACGGCATGATGTCACACCGGACCCACCGGCACCAACGAAGTGCCCCGCTCACGTCGCGAGTCGGCGAAGACCTGAAGTCGGCCGACCTGCGCGCCGATAGCAAGGGTGTCCGGCCCGCCTCATCGCTTCCCGGAGGTTCTCCTCATGCACGACTCGGAGCTGCTGGTCGCCGCGGCCTACGACGAGGGCGTGGTAACCGAGGTGATCAGGCCGGCGGCGATCGTCCCCGAGGAGTCGGCGCGGGCGATGCTCGTCGAGCTTGCGCTCCGCGACGTGCAGAACGGCGGCGTCTGGCAGTCCGAGCCGTCGCTCTGGAGCCGGTACGACCGACCGTGGCTGGGTTACGGAGCACCCGGTGACGCCGAGCTCATCGGCACCATCCACGTCGCCTACGGAACGCCGACGCGCTACGAGATCACCATCTACCGGGTCACGGTGACGAGGTTCGGCACCGACCGGGGCTGGAGCGTGAGCTCGCTGTGCGACGAGGCGCTCGGCCTGGGCAACCTCGACCTGGCGCAGTGCCCCCGCGCCGGCCTAGCGGAACCGCCGAAGCCTTTCCGGTTCTGACCGGTCCATCGTCGGTCGCGCGGTCGCCGAGATCGCTGTTGTCGGTGAGATCTACCAGTCGGCTTGACGATTCCACCGATGATGGTGATCTTGACGTGTACCTACGGTGCTCTGTTCGCCAAGTGTGCGCTGTTCCGGTCGGTAGCGACGGCGACTCAGCTCGTCGCGAGCCGGCGCTGTCCAAGGTTCATGCTGGTGGACAGGGTTGGGCAGCACGCCTCGACGGCGCTGACGGACGGTGTGACGTGCAGCCGTCCGGTCAGCTGCATCACGTGGAAGACGTTCAGCACTGCGGGCTGGTCGGCGACGAAGTGAACGGCTCCCCCGAGCAGGCTCTGCCGGTGGAAGACACGGAGCAGACTGCCGGCCCCGGTCGAGTCGATGACGGTGACCGCGCGCAGGTCCACGACGAGGCTCTCCGCGCCGCGGTTGAGCAGGCCAAGCAGGGCGTCCCTGAGCGCGGGTGCGCTGGTGACATCGATCTCGCCGGCCACCTCGACCACGGTATGCGGGCCGACGTGCCGAGGGTCGAGCATGCTGATCATCACTGCCCCCTTGGGGGGTCGGTGGAGGCGCCGTCGAAAGCCAGCGTGCCCGAAGAGTAGCCTCCGCGTCGCCTGCTGTGAAGATGCCGGTGGGCCAATTCCGCGCCAATTCCCCGTGAACCGGTTGACGTCAAGGGCGGGGCACTAGCGTGCTCGCATCATGGAGGCGCAGCAGATCGGCGCCAGCCATCCACGGATCAAGCAGGTCATCGACCTGCAGCGCAGCACCCGGCCGAACCCGCGGCTGCTGTTCGTCGCGGAAGGGCTGTGGGCGCACAACGCGCTGCTGGACGCCGACACGGCGATCGACACGTTCTTCTGGTGCCCGGAGGCGGCGTACTCGGACGAGGCGGTCACCCGCAGCGCTCAGGTGGCGGCCCGGGCGGCCCAGACCTTCCGGATCTCTGCTCGCACGCTCGCGCGCATCGCCGAGCGTGACAAACCGGACGGCTTGCTCTCCGTCGCGCGGCTGCCGCGGTGGGACGCAGCGTCGCTCGCGCTCCCCGACGACGCCCTGCTGCTCGTGGCCGACGCCGTGGAGATCCCCGGAAACCTCGGGACCCTGATCCGCACTCTGGACGCCGTCGGGGCGGACCTGCTGGTGCTCACCAACCGACGTACCCGCCTCACGCACCCCAAGGT
>JACCVZ010000134.1 GCA_013697905.1 Nocardioidaceae bacterium | reverse complement strand
GAGGAGTACGTCGACCGCCTCCGGCACATCGAACCGGACACGGGGGACTGACCATGGCGCGCGCAGGCAACCGACAGTCGAGCGTCTACCTCGGCAAGGACGCCCATTGGCACGGGCGGGTCACCGTTGGCCGCAAGGTCGACGGCACCCTCGACCGCCGACATGTCATGAGCAAGTCGAAGGGGACTGTCGTGGCCAAAGGTTCGCGCGCTGAAGCAGCAAATGTCGCTGTCCGGTGAGAGGGCACCCCATCACGCCTTCGACAGTCCAGCGGTCAGCCCGACGCGGTCGGCCAACATTCGGACCGCGACACTGCCCGCGTGCGCCACGACACCGGTCCCGTTGTCGGTAACAGACAAGCCAGCAGACCACGAAGTACGCTTCACTTACCGAGTGCCTTCCCGTTCGAGAATCTTGTGACGTCGCAATCCCAAGTTTCCCTTGCAGGACAGGCACTTCGGTGCTTCTACGGCACGAGTCGGCCGATCAGCCGTGAACGATCCGGGCTAGGACCCATGAGGGTGTGCAGCCGTGCGAAGTACTGCCGAGCACGGCCGCCTACTCACGGCCAGCTTCGTCGTCGCCCGGATGACGATCTCTTGGACTTCCGGTCCTGGTCCGCGGCCTAGGCGTCGGGTCGAGCTTTGTTCAATCGCCTGGCTGACAAAGGTGGAGTGCTTGACTGCCAGCATGCAGGTGCTCGGTGACGTGCAGACGACCTATCGCAACTTCGCGGTCTACGCAGCGGACAACTCCTCCTGCTTCGAGGAGTGGGCGCTCGGCGTCGCCGAGGACCGCGAGGTGCAGCGCTGGCTGGCCCAGCTCCCGGAGCCAAAGCGCCAGCCGAATCTAGTGTTCGCCGCCGCCCGCTGGCACGGCCTCGCCGCTCCGGCGCCTTACGACGACCTCCGAGCGGCCCTCTTGGGTGATACCGGCCGGATCCGCGCCACGATCCTGGAGCGCGCCACGCAGACCAACGAGGTCGGCAGGCTGGCGACGCTGTTGCCGGCCTTCGCGACCGTGCCGGGTGACGGGCCCGTCGGCCTGCTTGAAGTCGGCGCGAGCGCGGGACTTTGCCTTTATCCCGACCGGTGGTCCTACTCGTGGACCACCGACCACGGCACGGTGACGGCCGGCTCAGCGGCCCCAACCCTTCGCGCGGACCTCTCGGGTCCGGCAGCACTCCCGGACGACGTCCCAGAGGTCGCATGGCGAGGCGGCATCGACCTGAATCCCCTCGACGCCGCCGACCCCGAGACCTGCCGCTGGCTGCTGACGCTGGTCTGGCCCGAGCACGAGGACCGCCGGGCGCGGCTCGAGGAGGCGTTGGACATCACGCGCCGCGAGCCGCCCGACCTCCGGCGGGGCGATCTGCTGCGGGAGTTGCCCGGCCTGGTGGCCGAGGCGCTGGCCGCATTGCCCGACGATGGCAGGCTGCTCGTGTTCCACTCCGCCGTGATCGCCTACCTCGACGTGCCCGGGCGTGAACTGTTCGCCGCCCTGATGCGGGACCTGCTGACCGATCCGCGCCTGCATTGGGTCAGCAACGAGCGCCCGCGCGCGCTTCCGGCTGTCACGGCGACCGGACCCGAGCCGCCGCCCGGACGCTACGTCCTCGGCGTCGACGGCCACGCCGTCGGTCACACGCACCAGCACGGCCGCAGCCTTCACTGGTGGGGCTAACCCTCCTGCCAATCGTCGGTGGCTCCTGGATCTGGCTTGTCTACGCCCGGCGCCTGGGTGCGTGCAGATCGACGGTGAGGACCGTGAGCGTGCTGGCCTGATCACGCGGCGGGGAGTAGCGGCGGAGTCGCACCGACGCGACGCCGCCTGAATCCCGGGCAACGTCCAACGTCGGCACGACCGACCGGAAGGCGGCTACTTGTCCGGATGGCAGTACCGCGTGGTTGTCAGGAGTCGCGGCGCGGTTCGCTGGTTCCGGCTCTGCCGCGGCCCCTATCGGCATCGCGGATGCCGTGATGCACGGCGGTGCGGATGACCCAGTCCACGGCTGCCTCCAACGTGCTCGCGCGTCTCCATACGAACTCAACGACCCTATCGCCAGCGCGCTCGACCGTCTTCGCAGGTATAGCGAAGTTCGACGCATTGCGGCAGAAGAGGACGATTAGAACGGTCGCGAGCACGCGAACATGAC
>JACCVZ010000123.1 GCA_013697905.1 Nocardioidaceae bacterium | reverse complement strand
AGTGACGAGGAGCAGGAGAAGCGATTCCAGTCCCGCGTCAGCGACCCGATGCGTAGCTGGAAGTTCTCCGAGAATGACCTGCTGGCACGCGCGAGATGGGTGGACTTCTCACGAGCGAAGGACGAGATGTTCGTGCACACGGACCTGCCCGAGTCGCCGTGGTACGTCGTCGAGGCCGACGTCAAGCGCAATGCCCGGCTCAACATGATGGCCCACCTGCTCTCGACCTTGCCCTACGTCGCGTAACAGCGTCCCACGATCGAGCTGCCCGCCCGCCCGCCCGCAGCCGACTACGAGCGCCCTGGGCGCAACCTCTACCACGCCCTACCCGACCACGCCTCGGCTCTGGAGCAGGTGGTGCAGGAGTAGCTCGGGGCGCAAGGTTGCCCGTCAGGTCGAGCTCGTCGGGCCAGGCGGCGGCATCCGCTCGTGCGAGGCAGCAGGCGGTGTCGCGACCAGCCGCTCACGCCAGGCGCTGGTGATCGGCAGCCGCCGGTCCCGGCCGAAGTTGCGGGCGGAGATCTTCGGGCCCGGTGGGTACTGGCGGCGCTTGTACTCCGCACGGTCCACCAGCGCCACCACCCTCTCCACCGTCTCCGCGTCGAATCCCTGTTCCACCAGCTCCGGCGCGCTGCGGTCCTGCTCGACGTAGTCGTCGAGGATGTCGTCGAGCAACTCGTACGCGGGCAGCGAGTCCGTGTCGAGCTGACCCGGTCGCAGCTCAGCCGACGGCGGCTTGCTGATCGTGTTCTCCGGGATCGGCGGCTGCCGACCGCGGCGTGCGGCGTCGGCGTTTCGCCACTGTGCAAGCTGCCACACCAGCGTCTTCGGAACGTCCATGAGCGGCGCGAACCCGCCGACGGCGTCACCGTAGATCGTCGAGTACCCGACGGCCAGCTCGCTCTTGTTTCCGCACGCGAGGACCAGATGGCCGTGCTGGTTCGACAGCGCCATCCATACGACGGCGCGGATCCGAGCCTGCAGGTTCTCCTCGGCCAGTCCGTCGACGTCGACGGCTTTGCGGAACGCGTCGACCATCGCGGCGATCGGGACCGTCTCCAGCGTGAGACCGGTGCGACGGGCCAGCTCCGCCGCGTCGGTCTTGGAGTGCTCGGTGGACCACTCGCTCGGGTTGGAGACGCCGAAGACGTTCTCCGCACCGAGCGCGTCGCATGCGATGGCGCCCACAAGTGTCGAATCGATCCCGCCCGACAATCCCATCAACACCGAGCGGAAGCCGTTCTTGCGCACGTAGTCGCGCAGGCCGAGGACCAGCGCTGCGTACACCTCGGCGAGGTCGTCCAGTGGCTCGGCGAGAGTCGTCAGGGTGGGCTCGTACGCCGCCACCGGCTGGTCGTCGAGGACGAACCGCTGCACGGTGAGTCCGTCGAAACTGGTGTCCGGGTCGGGCATCGGCGCGGTGGCGGCCGGGAGCTCGAGGTCCACCACGAGCAGGTCCGGGACGAACTGAGGTGAGCGGGCCACCAGCGCGCCCTGGGCGTCGACGACCAACGAGTCGCCGTCGAAGACGAGCTCGTCCTGACCACCGACGAGGTTGACGTACGCCAGCGCGCAGGCGCCCTCGCGTGCCCGCCGCGAGCAAAGGTCGAAGCGGTCGTCGTCCTTGTTGCGCTCGTACGGAGACCCGTTCGGCACAATCAGCAGACCGGCCTCGGCGGCGTCGGCAGCATCCGACGGTCCGTCCTGCCAGATGTCCTCGCAGATCGCGATCGCTACGTCTACCCCGCGCACCTGGATGACAGTGAGCGCGTCACCGGGGACGAAGTTGCGGATCTCGTCGCCGACCCCGTAGTTCCACAGGTGATGTTTGGCCTGCCGCGCCACCACCTCGCCGGCGTACAGCACGGCCACGGCGTTCTGAGGTGAGCCTTTCGGCGCCCCAGGCCGAGAGACGCAAGCGTCTGCCCGATCGAGGAAACCCGTCACCACCGCCACTTGGCCGAGGCCCTCATGGCCAAGCTGGCGAGCCAGTGCGGAGACGGTTTCCCTCGAGGCGTCCACGAACGACGGCCGAAACGCCAGGTCCTCGATCGGGTAGCCGGTGAGTGCCATCTCGGGCAGTACGACGAGGTGCGCACCTCGGCTGGCGGCGTCCTTGACGGTTGCGAAGATCAATGCGGAGTTGTCCTCGAGGGCACCGACCGTGGGGTTGATCTGGCCGAGCGCGATCCGAAGCTGAGGCACGTACCCAGCGTAGTGCGCACCCCCCGTGCCGACTTGCCCGAACTGGTCGAGCCCAGAGCTCGAACCGGGTGCGGACGGGTCAGCCCGACGTACGGTCAGCCTTCGGCGGCGAGCAGGTCGTCGAGGCTCTCATAGCCCTGGACGATCCCGGTGTCCATGCCGCTGGCCATCATGGCGTCGCGCGCCTGCATGGAGTCCACGACGCTGAGCGCGGTGAGCCGGGTGCGGCCGCCGGGCAGTTCCTCGAACGTCGCGGTCTCCAGGCTGACGCCGTCGGGCACGCCCTCGAAGGTGAACGTCTGGACGATCCGCTCGTTCGGGCGCACCTCATGGAAGGCGCCGTAGAACTTGTACTCTTCGCCGTCTCGCCCGCACACGTAGCGGTAGCCGCCGCCGGTCTGTGGGTCCCACCGGTCGAGCCGGGTGGTGATGTCGTGCGGGCCGAGCCATTGCACGACGAGCTCGGGGTCGACGTGCGTCCGGAACACCTTGTCGGGGGTGGCGTCGAACTCGCGCACGATCGTGACGGTCGGCAGGCCCGGGTCGACGATGATCTCGGTCTGGGGATGGGTGGTTGCGGTCATGATGCTGCTCCTGTCTGGTGGTTTCGGTTGCGGTTCATGTCGGCGTTGCTGCGGTCGGCGTTGGCGCGGGTGGTGTCGGCGTCGAGGTTGGCGAGGACGGCGTCGAGGCGCTGGTAGCGCGCTTCGGCTTCGCGTCGGTAGCGCCCGATCCATGTCGTCATCAGGTCGAATACCTCCGCTTCGAGGTGGCAGGGTCGGCGTTGGGCGTCACGAGAGCGGCTGACGAGTCCGGCCTCCTCCAGCACTTGGAGGTGTTTGGAGACTGCCTGCACCGACATTGCGTACGGCTGGGAGATCTCGTTGACGGTCGCGTCAGCGACCGCTAGCCGGGCGACGATGTCGCGCCTGGTCGGGTCGGCCAGTGCCGAGAAGACCTTTGAGAGCGGGTCCGCGGTCATGCTGTGCTCCTTCTTCAACCAACTGGTTGAACAACGGTATTTCCCGCCAGCCGGCTTGTCAACCATCAGATTGAACAACTGTATGGTTGGATGCTTCACCGCGTGTCGAACTGCCATGAACGCCTCGCATCGACCGTCACCAGGCGATCCGCACCGACGTAACTCGGCGGAAACATCGAAGCGGCATGATGGGTGCATGGGTAAGCAGGAAGACTTCGTGCTCCGCGCGCTCGAGGAGCGTGACGTCAAGTTCGTTCGGCTGTGGTTCACCGACGTGCTCGGCTCGCTCAAGTCGGTGGCGATCGCGCCGGCAGAGCTGGACGGGGCGTTTGCCGAGGGGATCGGCTTCGACGGCTCGGCGATCGAGGGGTTCGCCCGCGTATACGAGGCCGACATGCTCGCCAAGCCCGACCCCTCGACGTTCCAGATCCTGCCGTGGCGGGGAGAGGGTCCGGCGACGGCGCGGATGTTCTGCGACATCATGATGCCCGACGGGTCGCAGTCGTACGCCGATCCGCGGTTCGTCCTCAAACGCACGCTCGGCAAGGCGAGCGACCAGGGATTCACCTTCTACACACACCCCGAGGTCGAGTTTTACCTCTTCAAGGACCGCCCACGTGACGGCAGCACCCCGGAGCCGGTCGACCGCAGCGGGTACTTCGACCACACCAGCCAGAGCATCGCCCACGATTTTCGACGCGACGCGATCACGATGCTCGAGTCGATGGGCATATCGGTCGAGTTCAGCCACCACGAAGGCGGCCCCGGGCAGCAGGAGATCGACCTGCGGTACGCCGATGCACTGTCGACCGCCGACAACATCATGACGTTCCGGGTGGTGATCAAGGAGGTCGCGCTGAGTCAGGGGGTGCATGCGAGCTTCATGCCGAAGCCTTTCACCGAGTTCCCGGGCTCGGCGATGCACACCCACCTCAGCCTCTTCGAGGGCGACAACAACGCCTTCTTCGAGGTCGGCTCGGAGTACCACCTGTCCAAGACCGGGAGGATGTTCATCGCCGGCTTGCTGGAGCACGCCGCCGAGATCACCGCCGTGACCAACCAGTGGGTCAACTCTTACAAGCGGCTGGCGGGCGGCGGAGAGGCGCCGTCATACGTCTGCTGGGGCCACAACAACCGGTCCGCGCTGGTGCGGGTGCCGATGTACAAGCCGACGAAGGGTGCCTCGACCCGCGTCGAGCTGCGCTCGATCGACAGCGCCGCCAACCCTTACCTCGCCTTCGCCGTGATGCTCGCAGCCGGAATGAAGGGCATCGAGGGCGGTTACGAGTTGCCCCCGGGCGCCGAAGACGACGTCTGGAGCCTCAGCGAGGGCGAGCGGAGGGCCATGGGCATTGCGCCGCTCCCGCAGAACCTGCACGACGCGATTGGTGTGATGGAGCGCTCGGAGCTCGTCGCCGAAACGCTCGGCGAGCACGTGTTCGACTTCTTCCTGCGCAACAAGCGCGCAGAGTGGGACGAGTATCGCCAGCAGGTTACCGACTTCGAGCGCGCCCGCATGCTGCCCGTGCTCTGAACGCTGTCACCATCGCAGCGCCGCCTGACGGCGCGTCGGATAGCCTCGCCGGGTGAGCGCTCGACTGCTGGTGGTCATGCACGAGGACGACTGCCCGCCAGGATGGTTCGGCGACTGGTTCCTCGACGCCGGCGTTCGCTACGACGCCTGGCCGGCGCATCGCACTCCCCTGCCCGACCATCTCAGCGGCTACGACGGTCTCGTGGTGCTCGGCGGCGAGATGGGCGCGTACGACGATGCCGATCACCCCTGGCTCACTGACACGAAGCGCCTGATCGCGGCCGCCGTGACCGACACGACCCCGTTCCTCGGCATCTGCCTCGGTCACCAGCTCGCCGCGGTCGCACTCGGGGGAGAGGTGCGGCGCAACACGCACGGCCATGCCCGGGGTCTCACGCCGTTTCGTCCCAACGCCGCAGGCCGTGTCGACCCGCTGTTGGGTGCCGTCGATGATGGCGCCCCGGCCTTGCAGTGGAACCGCGACGTCGTCACCCGGCTCCCGACCGCCGCCACCGAGCTGGCCACGTCGCCCGACGGCACCGTGCAAGCCGCCCGCTTCGGGCAGTGTGCCTGGGGTGTGCAGTTCCACCCCGAGACCAGCCCGGAGATCTTCTACAGCTGGACGCTGGGCGACGGGGTCGTCGGTCAGCCGGCGGAGGTCGATGTGCCAGCTGCGTACGCCGCCGTCCTGGACGGTGAGGCCGAGCTGCGCCGAAGCTGGCAGCCACTCGCCTTCCGCTTCGCCGAGCTCGTCTCGAGTCCCGAGGCACCGTGACGAGCGGCCGTGGCGGCTTGCCGGGGCGGCTGGCCAGGCTCGGGTTCACCGACGCCTCCGCTGCGGGGCGTGACTGGCTAGCGCTCGGACTCGACTCCGAGCACGTCCTCGCGACGATCGCCTCGGCAGCCGACCCCGACCTTGCGCTGCGGCAGCTGCGCCGGATCGTCGAGGCGTCCGGGATCGAGAGCGACGCGCTGGTGACCGCCCTGAGGGAGGATGCGGTCTTCACCCGTCGGCTGGCGCTGGTGCTTGGTGCGAGTGCTGCGCTGGGTGACCATCTCGTCCGACATGTCGATGACTGGCACGAGCTGACCGATCCGGCGTTGAGCCGGGTCCGGCCGACCGCCGCCGCGTTGACCGATCAGCTCACCTGCGCGACGGACCGCGACGAGCTTCGGCGTTCGTACCGTCGCCTGCTGCTGCGGTTGGCGGCCCGTGATCTCAGTCTCGATCTCCGGGTCGACGACGCGGCGGCCGAGCTCGCCGACCTGGCAGCCGGTGCGGTCGAGGCGGCATTGCAGATCGCCCGGCGTGAGGGAGCTGACGCCGCGGGCAGGTGTCGTCTCGCGGTCATCGCGATGGGCAAGTGCGGTGCCCGCGAGCTCAACTACGTCAGCGATGTCGACGTCATCTTCGTCGCCGAACCGGCCGAGGGTGCGGTCGAGAGCGATGCCCTCAAAGCGGCAAGCTCGCTCGCGGCGACGATGATGCGCGTCTGCTCCGACCACACTGCCGAGGGCACGCTGTGGCCGGTGGACGCCGCTCTGCGGCCAGAGGGCAAGGCCGGTCCGCTCGTGCGCACCCTGGGCAGCCATCTGTCCTACTATGAGCGCTGGGCCAAGACGTGGGAGTTCCAAGCGCTGCTGAAGGCACGACCGATCGCAGGTGACGCGGAGCTCGGCCAGCGCTATCTCGACACGATCGGCCCGCTGGTGTGGACCGCCGCCGACCGACCCAACTTCGTCACCGACGTGCGCGCGATGCGCCGCCGCGTCCTCGACCAGATCCCTGTGCGTCAGGCCGACCGCGAGCTCAAGCTCGGGCCTGGCGGCTTGCGCGACATCGAGTTCGCGGTCCAGCTGCTGCAGCTGGTGCACGGCCGCGCCGACGAAGCGCTGCGGTCCCGGAACACGCTGCTGGCACTTGGCGAGCTGACCTCGCACGGGTACGTCGCCCGGGACGACGGCGCAGCCCTCGCCGAGGCCTACCGCTTCCTGCGGACTCTCGAGCACCGGCTGCAGCTGAGCCGCTTGCGGCGGACGCATGTCGTGCCGACAGATCGCCAGGCGCTCCGCGTGCTCGGCAGGTCGATGGGCATCACAGCTGAGCCCGACGTCGAGCTCACCCGGCAGTGGGGTCGTCATGTGCGCGAGGTACGACGGCTGCACGAACGGCTCTTCTACCGGCCGCTGCTCGACGCGGTCGCAGCGGTGTCGGTCAGCGAGACACGACTGACCACCACTGCCGCCCGGCAGCGCCTGGAAGCGCTCGGCTACCTGGACCCTGCCGCTGCCCTTCGCCACCTTGAAGCGCTGTCATCGGGTGTGTCCCGGCGAGCGGCGATCCAACGCGCCCTGCTGCCGGCCATGCTTGGCTGGTTCGCCGAAGCACCCGACCCGGACAGCGGGCTACTGGGATTCCGGCGGCTGAGCGACGCCGTCGGTTCTTCGCACTGGTATCTCGGCATGCTGCGCGACGAGGGTGCGGCCGCTGAGCGACTTGCCCGCCTGCTGGCCACCAGCCGCTACGCCACCGACCTCCTGATGCGGGCCCCCGAGGCTACGGCGATGCTCGCGCATGACGACGAGCTGGCGCTGCGAGACAGCGACGCGCTCGCCCACGAGGCTCGCACAGCGGCGCTGCGGCGTGATGATGCGCTGGAGGCGATCACGGCGACCCGAGCCATCCGCCGTCGCGAGCTGTTTCGGACCGCCGCGGCTGACATCTTCGGACTGATCGACGTCGACGCTGTCGGTCGTGCCGTCAGTGCGATCGCTCGCGCGACGCTGGTCGGAGGGCTGACCGCCGCCATCGAATCCGTCGAGGCCGAGCGCCGCGATCCGCTGCCAACCCGGGTGGCGCTGATTGCTATGGGGCGTCTGGGCGGCCTGGAGATGTCGTACTCCAGCGACGCGGACGTATTGTTCGTCCACGATCCCAAGTCCGGGGCGGGGGATCGGGAGGCGTCGGAGGCCGCCGACGCCGTCGCCACCGAGCTTCGGCGGCTGCTGGCACTCCCAGGCCCAGATCCTGCGCTGGAGCTGGACGCCGGACTCCGCCCGGAAGGCCGGCAAGGTCCACTGGTGCGCACCCTGGCGTCCTACGCGGCGTACTACCGGCGCTGGTCGAAGGTCTGGGAGTCGCAAGCACTGCTGCGCGCCAGCCCCGTGGCCGGGGACGCCGACCTGGGGCAGCGATTCATTGCCTTGGTCGACCCCATCCGCTATCCCGAGCAAGGGTTGTCAAGAGACGACGTCGCCGAGATACGACGGATCAAGGCACGGGTGGACTCCGAGCGGCTGCCGCGCGCAGCAGACCCCTCGAGTCACCTCAAGCTGGGTCGAGGAGGACTGGGGGACGTGGAGTGGACCGTGCAGCTACTGCAGCTGCGCCACGCGAGCAACATCGCTGGACTGCGCACCACGCAGACAATGCCCGCGTTGAGGGCGGCTGAAGCCGCCGACCTTGTCGACCCTGACTCGGCGGCGGCCTTGGCTCGCTCGTGGCAGCTGGCCAGCAGCATCAGGAACGCCACGACGCTCGTACGAGGGCGACCCTCGGACAGTCTCCCGCAGCAGCAGGATCTCGCGGGCGTGGCCTTTCTCTGCGGGTATGCCCTGCACGAGGCGAGCCGCCTTCGCGACGACTACCGCCGGGAGTCTCGACGTGCGAAGGCAGCGGTCGACCGGGTGTTTTGGGGTTAGTGCTCCCGACAGTCAGCCGACCGCTGCCACCGCAAGCTGTGCACGTGCAGGCTGAGACGCATGCAGGATGCGGTCGCGTTCGCGCGGGGTGAGACCGCCCCAGACCCCGTACGGCTCCTGCACCATCAGTGCGTGTTCGCGGCATCGGGCCAGCACCGGACAATGCAGGCAGTACTGCTTGGCCTGCATCTCCCTACGCTGCCGGACCGGGCCCCGCTCGGAATCCGGCGGGAAGAACACCTCAGGGTCAACGCTGCGACAAACACCGTCGTACTGCCATTCCCAGTGGTCGACAATGGGAGTGGGCAGGCGGCTCAGGTTGGCCATGGGAAGCCCCTTTCGGAGATGACAAAACTACTCAGGCCAGTGACACTCATGCAAGACATTCCTGTCGCCTAGCGGGTTCGGCGAAAGGGCTTCTGGGCTGGGCGTTTGTGATCAGGATCAGCATTGCGTCGGCAAACCTAACTGCGCTGTGCCCAACACCCCACACCGCCCTGGAACCCGCCGTTGCGGCGCCGAAGATGCCACGCACGCGTCGCGTGTACCCCACCCTTGAAAAGGCAAACGGACAGGAAACATCTGCCACACTTTCAACGCCGCTGGGCCGGCAGTTGCAGCGGAGCGCAGGATCGCGACAGCAGTCAGCGAAGTCAGCCGGTGTGCACCCTGTCGGCGCCGTGCCGCTTGGCCTGCTCCAGGGCGCCTTCGGCCCGGCGGAGGCCTTCCTCGATGCTCTCGTCCAGACCGACCTCGGCGACTCCGACGCTCACGGTCAGGTTGTTGCGATTGGTGACGTCGGCGGCCAGCGATTGGCGTACGCGTCCCATCAGTTTCTGCATGATGACCATGTCCCCCTGGCAGGCGACGAGGAACTCGTCACTACCCCAACGGGCGATCCAGTCGCCACTGCGCAGCTCGTGTTGCAGGGCCGAGGCGACCCGTTGCAGCTCGGCGTCGCCGACGGCGTGTCCAGCGTGCTTGTTGAGCGCCCGCATGCCGTCGAGGTCCACCAACGAGATCGACAGCGGCCGGCGTCGTTCGGTGGAGGACGGAAAGACCCCGCTCAGGCCCTGTCGCTCTGACTGCCAGTTCTTGAGGCCGGTGAGAGCGTCGAATCCGGACTGGCAGTCGAGCGTTCGGAGCTGTTGCTCCATCCGAGTGCACGCCACAGAGATGTCGCGGAAGAGGCCGCCAACCTGGTCTTTGCCGACCTCGACCAGCGGAGGAAGTCGGCGGTCGCCGAGGTAGCCGGCTAACTGTCCCGCCGCCGTCTGGACGGTTGTGAGCACGCCTCGGAGTACCCACCACAGCACCGCAACGGCAGCGGTAGTGGCGGCAGCCGTCACACCGATGACGGCCCCCGACGAGGGTGACGAGTCGGCCGACGTCACCGCGATGACGGTCACGAGGGGGAGCAGTGCGGCGAGCCCGCTGACCAGGATCACCGTCGACGAGAAACTGAGCCGGGGGAGGGCGCGCGACAAAAAAAGGTAGGTGCGCATGCCTGTCCTTCCCAGCGAAGCCGAGCCCAGACCCGCTCTCAGGTCCGTCCTGATGCTAGTGGCCGGGCGCCTCTGAAGGAGGTGAGTTGGCGATATCCGGTGAGTTGGCGATATCAGGTGAGTTGGCCACCGGGGGCATTGGACACCAGCGGTTGCGGCCCCGCTGTCATGGTGGCCCGATGTCCGGGACGACGCATCGTCTGAGGTCACTCTGAGCCTGTTGGAAAGGCCGACTACGGGTGATGGGAGAATTCGTGGTCGCTGTGCCCCATGGGCTCCAGCTGGAACGTGCAGTGGTCCACGTCGAAATGCCCCTTGAGGCAGTCGTACAGCCGGTCCAGGACCCGTCCTCCGCCCTTGTCCTCGAGCGTGGAGTCGTCGACGACGATGTGCGCCGACAGCACCGGTATGCCGCTGGTGATGGTCCAGGCATGGAGGTCGTGGACATCGCTAACACCTGGCACGGCCAGCATGTGATCTCGTACTTGGGCGAGATCGATGTTCTTGGGCGTGGACTCCAAGAGCACCTCGATGGCCTCCCGCAGCAACCTCCATGTGCGCGGGAGAATCAGCATGCCGATAACGGCCGAGGCAATGGCGTCGGCCCGGGTGAAACCCGTCGCCCAGATGACTACGGC
>JACCVZ010000114.1 GCA_013697905.1 Nocardioidaceae bacterium | reverse complement strand
GCGGCCCGTCTCGCGGGTGCCCTGCAGGCGAAGGCCGAGGCAGACCCATCGATCCTCGCCGGCGGCTCCGGTCAACCGGCTACGGCGGAAACGGCCGCTGCCGGCACCGAGGAGATTCCCGATGGAGAAGTGACCGGCGCCACCACCGAAGACTCGGAGACCACCGAAGACACGGCGACCACCGACGACACGGTCGCTGCCGATGAACCGGTCACCACCGAAGACTCCGCCGCCGACGGGAGCGACTCTCCCCCGGCGGTCGAAGAAACCAGCGAGGTCTGACACGCCCCTCACCACCAGGTCCCGGTCCGCGGTACACCGCGGGCCAGCAACCCCGCAACCCGGAAGGAACGCCACCATGGCGAAGCTCAGCACTGACGAGCTCCTCGATGCTTTCAAGGAGATGACCCTCCTAGAGCTCAGCGAGTTCGTGAAGCAGTTTGAAGACACCTTCGGCGTCACGGCCGCCGCACCGGTCGCGGTGGCCGCTGCGGGCGCGCCCTCCGGCAGTGCCGGCGACGCTGCGGCCGCCGAGGAGCAGGACGAGTTCGATGTCGTCCTCGAGTCCACCGGTGACAAGAAGATTCAGGTCATCAAGGAGGTGCGCTCGCTGACAAGCCTCGGCCTCAAGGAAGCCAAGGACCTCGTCGAGAGCGCCCCCAAGGCCATTCTCGAGAAGGTCGCCAAGGATGCCGCGGAGAAGGCCAAGGAGGCCCTCGAGGCTGCCGGCGCCAGCGTCACGGTCAAGTAAATACACATACGGTCACGGACGGTAACAGTCGTTGCCGTCGGCGTGACCGTGCCCTCTCTTGCAGGACGGCAAAGCGGCGCCACCCGAGCCGGGTGGCGCTCTTCGCCGTTCGCGTGTCGGAGCCGTACTGCCTTCCGGCGGGTACCACAGACATCCCTTTGCCGGCAACGGCGTCTTGCGACGGCACTCAACCGGGTCCTCGTCACGGCGGTCAAGCGCTGCGGCAGTTTCCGACGGAGCGCATCGCACCACGCGAAATCCGGGCATAACGTGATCAACCTTAGACGTTTCTTCGCCTTTTCCTCCGGAAACGCTTGACTCTCATGCCCTGAGGCGAGAGGCTCTGCCCAGTTCCGATCACGAACCGGAGCTGTTGACGCGTCTGCGCTCGCATCCCGGTTCGACAGCAGTCGGCCCATGGGGTAAACTGCTTCTTCGCGCTGCCTTCCGCTCACCCTCGACCCGGTCTCGGGTGCCTCCGCATGGGCTGAGGACGGCATGCGTTTGGATGTGTCAGCGAGCCTTCGGAAGGACCCCTCTTGGCCGCCTCGCGCAAAGCCAGTAATAACAGCTCTCTATCTTCAACATCTTCAACCAGTTCCGGGATCGACACAGGTCGGGTGTCTTTCGCCAAGATCGGGGAACCGCTCGAGGTTCCCGATCTGCTGGCCCTCCAGGCCGACAGCTTCGACTGGCTCCTCGGCGGCGACGTCTGGAAGGCCAAAGTCGAGCAGATCGAGACAGCCGGACGTGAAAGCGTCTTTCGCAAGTCGGGTCTCGAGGAGATCTTCGAGGAGATCTCCCCGATCGAAGACTTCTCCGGCACCATGAGCCTCACGTTCAGTGAGCCGGTCTTCTACGAACCGAAGAACACCGTCGAGGAGTGTAAGGAGCGCGACTTCACGTACTCCGCCCCGCTCTACGTCACCGCCGAGTTCATGAACAACGAGACGGGCGA
This sequence comes from Nocardioidaceae bacterium, assembly GCA_013697905.1. Classification (GTDB taxonomy): domain Bacteria; phylum Actinomycetota; class Actinomycetes; order Propionibacteriales; family Nocardioidaceae; genus JACDHG01. The sequence goes on along the minus strand of JACCVZ010000114.1, from coordinate 4,980 downwards.
GATCAAGAGCCAGACCGTCTTCATGGGCGACTTCCCGCTCATGACAGACAAGGGCACCTTCATCGTCAACGGCACCGAGCGTGTCGTCGTTTCCCAGCTTGTGCGTTCGCCCGGTGTCTACTTCGAGCGCAGCATCGACAAGACCTCCGACAAGGACATCTTCACCGCGAAGATGATCCCCTCGCGTGGCGCTTGGCTTGAGTTCGAGGTCGACAAGCGCGACTTGGTCGGCGTGCGCCTCGACCGCAAACGCAAGCAGAACGTCACGGTGCTGCTCAAGGCCCTCGGGTGGACCGAGGCGCAAATTCTCGAGGAGTTCGGCGAATTCGAGTCGATCCGTCTCACCCTGGAGAAGGACCACACGTCTGGACAGGACGACGCGCTGCTCGACATCTACCGCAAGCTGCGTCCCGGCGAACCGCCGACGCGTGAGGCTGCGCAGACGCTGTTGGAGAACTACTACTTCAACCCCAAGCGCTACGACCTCGCCAAGGTTGGTCGCTACAAGATCAACAAGAAGCTCGGCCAGGACCAGGCGTTCGACGCACAGACGCTGACCAATGACGACATCGTCGCGGCGATCCGCTACATCGTGGCGCTGCATGACGGTCGCGAGGAGATGCAGTCACCTCGCGGTGCGGTCGTCGTCGAGGCTGACGACATCGACCACTTCGGCAACCGCCGGCTGCGTACGGTGGGCGAGCTGATCCAGAACCAGCTCCGCACCGGGCTCGCCCGGATGGAGCGGGTCGTGCGAGAGCGGATGACGACGCAGGACGTCGAGGCGATCACGCCTCAGACGCTGATCAACATCCGCCCGGTGGTGGCTGCGCTGAAGGAGTTCTTCGGAACGTCCCAGCTCAGCCAGTTCATGGACCAGATCAACCCGCTGGCAGGCCTCACCCACAAGCGTCGTCTGTCGGCACTGGGTCCCGGCGGACTCTCGCGTGAGCGGGCCGGTTTCGAGGTTCGCGACGTGCACCCGTCTCACTACGGCCGGATGTGCCCGATCGAGACTCCTGAAGGTCCCAACATCGGCCTGATCGGCTCGTTGGCGACGTTCGGACGGGTCAACGCCTTCGGCTTCGTCGAGACGCCGTACCGCAAGGTCGTCGACGGAATCGTTACCACCCAGGTCGACTACCTCACGGCCGACGAGGAGGACCGCGTCGTCATCGCGCAGGCCAACGCGCCACTCACCGACGCGAACACGTTCGCCGAGGACCGCGTGCTGGTCAGGGAGCGTCGTGGTGAGGTCGACTACCTCCCCGGCAGCGAAGTCGACTACATGGACGTGTCCCCGCGCCAGATGGTCTCCGTGGCCACCGCGCTAATCCCGTTCCTCGAGCACGACGACGCCAACCGCGCCTTGATGGGCTCGAACATGCAACGCCAAGCCGTGCCGCTGATCCGTGCTGAGGCGCCGCTCGTCGGTACCGGCATGGAGTACCGCGCAGCAGTGGATGCCGGCGATGTGCTGGTGGCCAAGAACAGCGGCGTCGTCAACGAGGTGTCTGCTGACTCCATCGAGATCATGGAGGACGGCGGGCACTACGAGACTTACCGGCTCGCCAAGTTCCGCCGTTCCAACCAGGGCACCTGCGTTAACCAGCGGCCGACCGTGGCCGAGGGTGACCGGGTCGAGATCGGCTGGCCAATCGCAGACGGACCGAGCACCGACCTGGCCGAGATGGCGCTTGGGCGGAACCTGCTGGTGGCGTACATGCCCTGGGAAGGCCACAACTACGAAGATGCGATCATCCTCAGCCAACGGCTGGTGCAAGAGGACGTCCTCACCTCGATCCACATCGAGGAGCACGAGGTAGACGCCCGTGACACCAAGCTTGGGCCCGAGGAGATCACCCGCGACATCCCGAACGTCTCAGACGAGATGCTGGCCGACCTCGACGAGCGGGGCATCATCCGCATCGGCGCCGAGGTTGTCCCCGGAGACGTTTTGGTCGGCAAGGTCACGCCCAAGGGCGAGACTGAGCTGACCCCGGAGGAGCGGTTGCTCCGCGCCATCTTTGGCGAGAAGGCGCGCGAGGTGCGCGACACGTCGCTGAAGGTCAAGCACGGCGAGAGCGGCATCGTCATCGGCGTCCGCGTCTTCGATCGCGAGGAGGAGGACGAGCTTCCCCCGGGGGTCAACCAGCTGATCCGCGTATACGTCGCCCAGAAGCGCAAGATCTCCGACGGCGACAAGCTCGCCGGGCGCCACGGCAACAAGGGTGTGATCTCGAAGATCCTGCCTGCTGAGGACATGCCCTTCCTCGAGGACGGCACCCCGGTCGACATCATCTTGAACCCGCTCGGGGTTCCTGGCCGCATGAACATCGGTCAGATCCTCGAGACCCACCTCGGCTGGGTCGCGAAGAACGGCTGGGTCGTCGAGGGCGATGACGCCGAGTGGAAGCAGCGGCTCGAGAGCATCGGCGTGAGCGAAGGTGTTCCGAACACCAACGTGGCGACACCTGTGTTCGACGGTGCGAGGGAGGACGAGATCTCCGGCCTGCTGGCCTCGACCCGTCCGAACCGTGACGGCGAACGGATGGTCAAGGGTGACGGCAAGGCGTTGCTCTTCGACGGACGCACCGGCGAGCCGTTCCCGGCTCCGGTCTCGGTCGGCTACACCTACATCATCAAGCTCAACCACCTGGTCGACGACAAGATTCACGCTCGTTCGACGGGGCCCTACTCGATGATCACACAGCAGCCGCTCGGAGGTAAGGCTCAATTCGGCGGACAGCGGTTCGGCGAGATGGAGGTATGGGCGCTAGAAGCATATGGCGCCGCCTACGCCTTGCAGGAGCTGTTGACCATCAAGTCCGACGACATTCTCGGCCGAGTCAAGGTCTATGAGGCCATCGTCAAGGGCGAGAACATCCCCGAGCCGGGGATCCCCGAGTCGTTCAAGGTGCTGGTCAAGGAGATGCAGTCGCTCTGCCTCAATGTCGAGGTGCTCTCCAGCGACGGCGTCGCCATGGACATGCGCGACACCGACGAGGACGTGTTCCGGGCAGCGGAGGAGCTGGGAATCGACCTGGCACGCCGTCCCAACGAAGGCGTCAGCAGCGTCGAGGAAGTCTGAGAGAACTCCAATGATCGCAAGCTTGGATCAAGCACTGATCTGAATGAGGATCACCACCACGCAGAACCAGACGAAGGACAAGTCTTGCTAGACGTCAACTTCTTCGACGAGCTTCGCATCGGTCTGGCCACCGCGGACGACATCCGTCAGTGGAGCCACGGCGAGGTCAAGAAGCCCGAGACCATCAACTACCGCACCCTCAAGCCGGAGCGCGACGGACTCTTCTGCGAGAAGATCTTCGGCCCGACCCGGGACTGGGAGTGCTACTGCGGTAAGTACAAGCGCGTGCGTTTCAAGGGCATCATCTGCGAGCGTTGTGGCGTCGAAGTCACGCGTTCCAAGGTGCGTCGCGAACGCATGGGTCACATCGAGCTCGCTGCCCCGGTCACGCACATCTGGTACTTCAAGGGTGTGCCGAGTCGGCTGGGCTACCTGCTGGACCTCGCCCCGAAGGACCTCGAGAAGGTCATCTACTTTGCGGCATACATGATCACCGCCGTCGACGAGGACACACGTCACCAGGACCTGCCCTCGCTCGAAGGAAAGATCGATGTCGAGCGCAAGCAGCTCGAGCAGCGCAGGGACTCCGACGTGGCCACTCGGATGGCCAAGTTCGAGGAGGACCTGGGTGCCCTCGAAGCTGAGGGTGCCAAGGCCGACGCCAAGCGCAAGGTCAAGGAAGGCGCGGAGCGCGAGCTGAAGCAGATCCGCGACCGCTCCCAGAGAGAGCTGGACCGCATCGAGGAGGTGTGGGACACGTTCCGCACGCTCAAGGTCCAGGATCTGATGGGCGACGAGATCCTCTATCGCGAGATGAGGCTCCGCTTCGGGCAGTACTTCGAAGGCGCGATGGGCGCCGAGGCGATTCAGAAGCGGCTGCAATCCTTCGACCTCGTTGCCGAGGCGGCGTCTCTGCGCGAGACCATCAGCACAGGCAAGGGGCAGCGCAAGACTCGCGCGCTCAAGCGGCTCAAGGTGGTGTCGGCGTTCCTCACGACCACCAACAGCCCCGAGGGCATGGTGCTCGACTGTGTCCCGGTGATTCCGCCGGACCTGCGCCCGATGGTGCAGCTCGACGGTGGTCGCTTCGCCACGTCCGACCTGAACGACCTCTACCGTCGCGTCATCAACCGCAACAACCGGTTGAAGCGTCTGCTTGACCTGGGCGCGCCCGAGATCATCGTCAACAACGAGAAGCGGATGCTGCAGGAGGCCGTCGACTCGCTATTCGACAACGGCCGCCGCGGCCGGCCCGTCACCGGCCCGGGCAACCGGCCGCTCAAGTCGTTGTCCGACATGCTCAAGGGCAAACAAGGCCGCTTCCGTCAGAACCTGCTCGGCAAGCGCGTCGACTACTCCGGCCGCTCGGTCATCGTGGTCGGCCCGCAGCTCAAGCTGCACCAGTGCGGTCTGCCCAAGCAGATGGCGCTCGAGCTGTTCAAGCCCTTCGTGATGAAACGGCTCGTCGACCTCAATCACGCGCAGAACATCAAGAGCGCCAAGCGGATGGTCGAACGGAGCCGCCCGGTCGTCTGGGATGTCCTCGAAGAGGTCATCACCGAGCACCCGGTTCTGCTGAACCGTGCGCCTACACTGCACCGCCTTGGTATCCAGGCATTCGAGCCGCAGCTGATCGAGGGCAAGGCCATCCAGATCCACCCGCTCGTCTGCTCAGCGTTCAACGCTGACTTCGACGGCGACCAGATGGCCGTGCACCTGCCGCTATCCGCTGAGGCGCAGGCCGAGGCTCGCATCCTGATGCTGTCGACCAACAACATCTTGAAGCCGGCCGATGGTCGCCCGGTCACGATGCCGACGCAGGACATGATCATCGGCATCTACTTCCTCACCCTCGACCGTGACGGTCATGCCGGCGAGGGGCGGTCGTT
>JACCVZ010000087.1 GCA_013697905.1 Nocardioidaceae bacterium | reverse complement strand
TGCTGGGCGTAGCCCTGGTCCTGCTGGGCGTAACCCTGACCCCCTTGCTGGGCGTAGCCCTGGTCCTGCTGGGCGTAACCCTGACCACCCTGCTGGGCGTAACCCTGGTCCTGCTGGCCCCAGCCCTGACCACCCTGCTGGGCATAACCCTGGTCCTGCTGGCCCCAGCCCTGACCACCCTGCTGGGCATAACCCTGGTCCTGCTGTGACCACTGGCTGCTTGGCGACGACTTGGGGAGCGCCCGCAGGACGGTGACGGCAAAGAACACCACCAGCCCGAGGAACAACAGCTGCGCCAGACCGAGGAAGATGCCGACCACCTTGCCGGCCCCGAACACGCCGTTGAAGGCTTCGAGTCCACCGGCGCTGTCCGCGGTGAACCCGCTGAACCACGAGATCAACCCGAACAACAATGACAGGGCTCCCAGGCCCAGAGCGGCCATCACGACCACCTTGGCGTTCTTGCTCGCCTCCCCGAAGCCTGCGACCAGGGCGACCGCCGCAGTCAGCGAGAGGACCAAGATCGGGTGCGCGAACAGGTAGCCAACCGTGGCGGCTCGGTCGGCGAAGCCAGCGCCGCCGAAGTCGTCCTCGCTCTTGAAGAGCAGCGACAGGGCACTGATGAAATAGAGAGCCGCGACGCCCAGCAGCGCGTACGCGAATATTTCGCGGAACTTCTTTGTAGCGTCCGTGACCACGAAGGACCCCCTGATGCAAGTGTGCGGATGACGACGGCCTGAAATCGGCCACCCTCAGACTGCCACAAAGCGAGTCCAGCCGCCGCCTGCCCCGCCCGGGACGCTGACTACCCTGCCTGTATGAACGTCACCGTGCTGTCAGGAGGGATCGGTGGTGCCCGGTTCGTGGCCGGACTCCGGGATGCGCTCGCCGCCGGCGACGAGCCTGCCCGGGTGACGGTCATCGGCAACACTGCCGACGACATCTGGCTGTTTGGACTGCGAGTGTGCCCTGACCTCGACACCGTGATGTACACGCTTGGCGGCGGCATCGACGCCGACCGGGGCTGGGGGCGCCAGGACGAGACCTGGCACGCGAAGGAGGAGCTGGCGGCGTACGGCGTCGAACCGTCCTGGTTCGGGCTCGGAGACCGTGACCTCGCCACTCACGTCGTCCGCACGCAGATGCTAGGCGCGGGATACCCCCTGTCGCAGGTCACGGAAGCCCTCTGCGACCGGTGGGACCTGGGTGTCAGGCTGATCCCGATGACCGACGACCGTGTCGAGACCCACGTCGTCATCGACGACGCCGCCGCACCGGAGGGACGCCGTGCCGTGCACTTCCAGGAGTACTGGGTGCGCCTGCACGCTCCGGTTGCCCATGCCGTCGTACCCGTCGGCGCCGACGAAGCTACTCCCGGACCCGGTGTGCTGGAGGCGATCACCGAAGCCGACGTCGTCATCTTCTCGCCGTCTAACCCCGTCGTGTCGGTAGCAACGATCTTGGCGGTGCCGGGCACCGCCGACGCCGTGCGCGCAACCACCGCGACCGTGGTCGGCGTCTCCCCCATCATCAGCGGCTCACCCCTGCGGGGCATGGCGGACCGACTCCTGCCCGTCATCGGGGTCGACGTCACTGCCTCAGCGGTAGGCAGGTACTACGGGGCGCGCAGCAACGGAGGCCTGATCGACGGCTGGCTCGTCGACGAGTCAGACGGCGACACCGTCCCCGACCTCACCGCGACCGGCATCGTGGCCCGCGCCGTCCCGCTCTACCTCAGCGATCCGGACACCTCTCGTACCCTCGCCGAGGACGTCCTCCAGCTGGCCTCCTCGATCCGGCGGTACGCCGAGTGAGACCACCGCTGCCGCCCGTGGGCGAGTCCATTGTGAGCCTGCGGGGCGTCGGGTGGCCGGAGATCGGCGTCGACGACGACCTTGGCGCCCTTCTCGTCCGGACGGCCGAACTGGCTGACGGAGACATCGCGGTGGTGACCAGCAAGGTCGTCAGCAAGGCGGAGGGCAGGACGCGTGACGGCGACCGGGCCGGCGTGGTGGCCGACGAAACTGTCCGCGTGGTCGCCCGTCGCGCAGAGTCCGTGATCGCCGAAACCCGCCACGGCTTGGTCCTCGCGGCGGCGGGAGTCGACGCGTCGAACACTCCGGTCGGCACCGTCGTACTCCTGCCTCTCGACCCCGATGCGTCGGCGCGGGCCCTCCGCGAGGAGGTCTACCGCGCCACCGGCCGCAATGTGGCTGTCATCATCAGCGACACGTTGGGCCGGGCTTGGCGCAACGGGCAGATCGACCTGGCAATCGGCTGTGCCGGCCTGCACGGTCTGGTCGAGCTGCGGGGCGCGCACGACGCCTACGGCAACGCGCTCACCGTCACCGCCCCGGCGGTCGCGGACGAGATCGCGGCTGCTGCAGACCTGGTCAAGGGCAAGTTCAGCCACCAGCCGGTAGCCGTGCTCAGCGGTCTCGGCGATCTCCTGCTCCCCCCGGGCAGCCACGGCGGTGGCGCGGCAGAGCTGATCCGCGACGGCGCCCTCGACCTGTTCGGGCTGGGAACCCGCGAGGCAGCGGTGGCGGCGGCGATGCGTGACGACCCGGTGGCGCTGGCCCACTTCCCACCGCTCATCGGCGCCGACGACCTCCCCTGGGGAAAGCTGACGTCCCAGCACGCGGACGTCTCCGTCAGCGCGGGGGAACCCGCTCTCGCCGCCGGGTCCAAGCGGTCGTCTGTGCTGACCGTCGAGGTGGCTGAAGCGGCGGACCCTACGGCCTACGTCCACGCAGGTGAGCTCCTCGAACGAGCACGGGTGCTCGCGGCGGCGTACCGGCTCCTTGTCGAGGACGCGTTTGCGGACCGGCCGCGCCCGGGCTGGCGCACCATCGCCGTTCTGCGTGGTCTTCCCCCCGTAGACTGACCGCCGGCACGCTGGTACCCGAAAGGTCGAGAGCCCCTCTGTGATGAGCAAGTCCAACAAGAATCGTGACCGCCGCGAACACATCGAGCAGATGCGCAGGCAGGCGCAGGCGTCCGAGCGGCGCCGCACGCTCGCCGTCGTCGCCGCGTGCGTCGTCGTCGCGCTGATCATCGTCGGTGTGGCGGCCTACACGATCCTTCAAGACCGCCAGCGCAAGGAAGCGCTCAAGGGGAAATCGCTCTCCGAGATTGGCGCCGACGCCAACGGTGCGGGGTGCACGTCGATCCAGGAGGAGCCCGCCTCCGGGCAGGGGCAACACACCACTGACAAGGTGGACTACAAGATTCAGCCGCCCTCGTACGGTGCACACAACCCGTCCCCGGCTGAGGCGGGAATCCACCTGTACAGCAAGGACGACCGCCCCGAGGTCGAACGCTTGGTGCACAACCTCGAGCACGGCTGGACCATCGTCTGGTACGACGACTCGATCGCGGCGGCCGACGCCCAGATGCAGGTGCTCGAGGCGACTGCCGAGAAGTTCGACGCCCAGGGCAACGAACCGCGCTACAACATGATCATCGCTCCTTGGACCGCCGACGACGGCAGCCCGATTCCGGACGGCAAGCACGTCGCGTTCACGCACTGGTCGATCCACCAGCCCACCTACAAGCCCCCGACCAGCAACGCGTCGCCGCCGTCGTTCGGCGAAAGCCTGTACTGCGACAGGTTCTCCGGGGATGCGCTCGACTCGTTCATGAAGAAGTATCCCTACGACGACGCGCCCGAGGGCTATCTCTGGCACCAGGGCGGCTGACCGCTCGATCGGCAGACGACTAGTCAGGGGACGGCGCTGAAACTGTTGATCGCGACCTTCGGGATGGGCGTGTTGTCGGCCGTCGTCCCGCTGGTCAACATGGAGATCTACATCGCGAGCATAGCCGCGACCGTAGGAAACCTGAACCTCTGGTGGGTTGCCTTCGTGGCCGGCATCGGCCAAGCAGTCGGCAAGGTCCCCTGGTACGAGGTCAGCAAGTCGTCGATGCACTGGAGCTTCGTGCGCAAGCGGATGGAGCGGCCCGACTGGAAGCGGCGCTACGACAAGGTGCAGCAGCAGACCCACGACAAACCGTGGCTCGTAACCATCCTGCTCTTCTCCTCGTCGTTGATCGCTCTGCCGCCCCTCGCGATCACGGCCGTGCTCGCCGGCCAGCTCCAGTTCAGCCGGGTGCTGTTCCACACGACGATCATCCTCGGCCGTACCCTGCAGTTCGCCGCCTTGCTCGGCGGGATCGCGTGGCTCACCCACCTCTGAGGTCCGCTCGCCCGCTCACATGTCGGAGGAGAACCGGACCGCTCCCGGGGGGATGTGGGCGCCTACCCACACCCGGGCGCCCGCGAGCAGCTCGCAGCCGTCACCGACGACGGCATGATCACCGACGACCGCATCGCGCAGCACGACCCCGGAACCCACCTGCGCTCCGGGTCCGATGACGGAGTTGACGAGGTGGGAACCGGCGCCGACCTTCGCGCCGCGGGCGATGAGGCTGCCCTCGACCACTGTGTCGACGTCCACGAAAGAGCCCGAGCCGAGCGAGCTGCCACCGCTAGCCGACGCTCCTACCGCAAGGCTCGCATCGGAGGCCATGAAGAGCTCGCCTGGCACAGCTCGAAAGGCCGCGCTGGATGCGATCCCCCGCACGACGTCCGACGACGCCCGGCACAGTGTCGCCGGCGTACCGACATCGACCCAGTAGCGGCGGTCGACGTACCCGAGCACCATGGCGCCAGCAGCGACGAGGCCGGGAAACGTCTCCCGCTCGACGGACACGACCCGATCGGGAGGGATCTTGTCGACGACAGCGCGCCTGAAGACGTAGCAGCCAGCGTTGATCTGCCGCGACACCGGGTCCGGTGACTTCTCGTGGAAGGCCGTCACCCGGCCGTCTTCGGTTGGTACGCACCCGTAGGCCCGGGCATCGGCGACCTCCACCAGGTGCAAGGTGACGTCGGCACCCGCCTCGCGGTGGTGCTGCACCTGGGCTGGAAGGTCGTGTCCGCTGAGGATGTCACCGTTGAGGATGACAATCGGCTCGTCCGCTGCCGACTCCAACCTGGAAGCCACGTTGCGGATCGCGCCGCCCGTGCCGAGCGGCTGTTCCTCCGTCGCGTAGACGAGCTCGACTCCCCACGCCCTCCCGTCGCCGAGCTCGGGCTCGAACTGGTCAGCGTGGTAGCTGGTCGCGAGCAGGACGCGTGCGACCCCTGCCTCCGCCAGCTTGGCGAGCTGGTGACCCACGAACGGGATCCCTGCCACCGGCAGCAGGTGCTTCGGGGCGTTCACGGTCAACGGCCGCAGCCGAGTCCCCAACCCGCCGGCCACGATGATGGCTTCCACGCGGTCATCCAACCACGCGCGCCCCGCTCGGAGATCTCTACAGTGGCGCCATGTCTGCCGCCCGCGATCCGCTTGGTGCTCTCGGCTCGCTGCTGCGCACCGCGGCCGCACAGCCCTTGGTGACCTACTACGACGCCGGCACCGGCGAGCGCATCGAGCTGAGTGCCGTCACGGCAGACAACTGGGTCAACAAGATCGCCAACTTCTTAGCCGACGAGCTCCTCCTCGACCCCGGGAGCCGGATCGCCATCGAGCTGCCCGCCCACTGGCAGACCGCCGTGGTCACGCTCGGTGCCTGGGCGGCCGGACTCACGATCGTCCCACCGACGCAGCCACTCGACATCCGGGTCGTCGGCCCGGAAGGTCTCGCGACCTACGACCGGCAGCCACCTATGGGCATCGTCGTGGCCTGCTCGCTGCGTCCCCTCGGCGGCAGATTCACGGCGCCGTTGCCGGAGGGGTGGCTAGACTTCGCGGCCGAGGTTCCACCCCAGCCGGACCTGCTGCTGGAACCGCGCCCGATGGCCGACCCGGCTGTCACCCTCGGCCAGCCGCTCTCGCCGGCAGGCGTGCTTCGACTCGGCGCCGAGGCGGCCGCGTCGGTCGGGCTCGTTGCGGGCGGACGGCTGCTCACCGACCTGAACCCGGCTAACCAGGACGGGCTGATACGTGGTCTGGCCGCGTGCCTGGCGGTCGGCGGGTCGCTCGTGCTCATCGCAGGCGGGGACGACGAAGCACGTTCGACGGTGGCGCGACAGGAGCGAGCGACCTGCACCTTGTGGGCAGAACAGGTCTAGCGCTCAGCCGAGGAAGTACGGCCCCCAGTTGGCACCGACGTACCTGCGCGGCGCGAAACCGCCGCCGGGCTGCTCGGCCGATGTCTGTGCACCCGCAATCAACCACACTCGACCGCCTCGAGAGCGCCCGAGCAGATCGGGCTGTCCGTCGCCGGTGAGGTCACCGGCTCCGAGCACCGCGTTGTAGTCCGCGAACCCGTTCCCTGCGACGACCGGATCATCCAGCCCCCCGGGGCCGTTACCGGGGTAGAGCAACATCGTGCCCGACGACGTCCGCACCAGCACGTCCGGTGCCCCGTCCTTGTTCCAGAGTCCGACCGACACGATGCTTGCCCCGGACGGGAGCGCCGACCGCATCGCGATCGGCTGCCCGAAACCGTTGCGCGCGCGTCCCGGATACAGCCAAATGCCGCCGTCGCGCGTCTTGGCCATCAGGTCCGGATGGCCGTCGCCATCGAAGTCGCCGACCGGCGTGACCAGCGACCGACCGGTCCAGCCGCTCCAACCACCCCTGCGTGGCCCGAAGCCTCCGGTCGACGTACCCCGGTAGAGCCACATCATGCCGGTCGTTCTCTCACGTGCCATGGCGTCGACGTAGTGGTCGCCATCCCAGTCTCCGACCACCATGACGCGGTCGGTGCCGGCCCAGGTCAGCTGCGTCCTGGTGGGAGCGGTGACCCAGTTCTGCCGCCGCGCCGGCGTCACGATCAGCTTCCCCTGACGATCGATCGACACCAGGTCAGGCCGACGGTCGCTGGTGATGTCGCGGCTCAGCGTCCTTGGCCGGGCCGCGGCCGACCGCGACACGATCGGCGCCGACAACGACTCGCCGTTTACGCTGGCGAAGACGTGCAACGTCTGGGTCTTGGGGTTGCGCGCCGCGACGTCGTTCCAGCCGTCGCCGGTGAGGTCGACGCCTCCCATCACGACGTCGTAGGCCGACCACCCGGTGGCCAGCCGGACGCTGGTCGGGAAGTGACCGGTGCCGTCACCGCGCAGCACTCTGAGCACGCCGCTGACCCCCAGGGCGAGCAGGTCGAGGTCGCCGTCCCGGTCGAAGTCGCCGGCTGCGCTGAGCTCGTCCACGGAGGCGAGGCCGCTGACCGCGGCTCGGCCGGTACCGAACGTGCCATCCCCGCGGCCCGGATACATCAGCAACGTGGCGGTTGCGGACCTGCGGGCCACTACGTCGGCGAGCCCGTCGCCGGTGACGTCGCCGGGTCCGGCGAAGAGGTCGGTGCCGGACCAGCGGGTGGTGGCATGCACTGGGCTGGCGAACGTACCGTCTCGTCTGCCGGGGTAGACGACGGTGCGCCCGGTCGCTGCGGTGCGCATCATCAGGTCGTTTGCGCCGTCGCCGGTAACGTCGCGGACCGCGGTCACCTGGTTCCTGCCGCTGAAGCCGGCCAGCGGTGGTAGGGGCACCTCGAATCCCGGTGACCCGGTGCCGCGGGCGAACGCCACCGAGCCGCTCTGGCGTGACGCCAGCAACACGTCCGGCTGGAGGCCACGCAGGAACGACCGGTGCAGATTGCGCTCGACGTAGAGGTGCTGGTAGTCCCCCGCCAACGTGATGATCGTGGGGATCTGCGCGTAGAGGTAGCGCCCGGGGCAAGCGGTCTGGGCAGCGTCGCGGTGGCCGCTGATGGCGTCGAACGTCGTACCGGCCACCTTCTGCCGTGTGTGCGGGCGCACCCCGTGCAAGCTGAGCTTCCAGGCGAACAACCGTGCGTACGCGTCGATCATGGCGGCCGACGGGCGAACGATGTCGAAGTTGCCGATCGCTGAGCCGGCAAACGAGTTCTCGTTGTAGTTGAGGGTGTGTGCCCCGACGACCGGGAGCGCGACGCCGCCGTAGCGTCCTTCCCAGATGCGTCCGAACCTGTCTATGAGGAAGTTGTAGCCGATGTCGCGCCAGCCGCGGCTCTGCGTGTGGTACGCGTAGATGCCACGCAGGATCGCCGGGACTTCGGCGCGCGTGTAGTCGTTGGCGTTGACAGTGTGGTGCACGAAGCCGGCGTGCACCTCGCCGTACTCGACGCAGCAGTCCCTCAGCCGCTCGTCCGCACCCCAGGCGGCCCGCGAGTTGATGGCAGGCGGTGGAGTCGCGGTCCCGGGGCCAAGCGGCACCGTGGCTGCCGGCGAGGCGGCGGCGGCGGACCTCGTCGTCGATTCCTTCAAGGACGTGACGTCGACAGGCTGTGACGCGCCGGGATCGATGACGGCGAGGGCGAGGCCCGCCGGCAGGACACCGCTGTCGCTGGTGACCCTCAGCTGCACGTGGTCGACGTGCCCCGCCACGAACGGGTCGGTGCCCGGCCGATCGTGCGCCGCCTCGGCCGATCTGGGGCTGGGACCGTGATCGGTGTCGTAGGGGAGCGAGGTCCAGCCGGACCAGGTGCCGAAAATGCGAGTTCGGACGTCTAAGGCCAGCCCAGCCGGCGCCCTGCCCGTCCAGGTGGCTCCGGTGACAACGACGCCGTGAGCCGGCTCTGGTGCGGACAGCGCAGCGTACGACGACGCCGCGCGTTGCGCAGTGACCGTGGCCAACGTCGCGACCCCCGTGGGGCTGACGCCGGTGACGGGGTAGGACCTAACGATCGGAGTGACTGGGACCAGGACGGGGACGGGAGACGACGACAACCCCGAGGTGGCGTTTGCCGCCACCGGTCCAGAAGCGGAGACATCGGCTGTGTCCTGCGTGGTCACGCTTCGCGGGGACGCATGCGCTACCCCTGCCGCCGACGAGACGAGCGAGGTGAACAAGAGTGCACCGACCGTGCCGGCGACACGCGCACGTGGCGAGGGAGGATGCGGGCGCACGGAGACTCCAAAGGGCAGAAAGTTATCACTTGATCACCACATGCCACAGCAGCCCCGGCGGCACCGCAACCCGTATGAGAGAACTACACCGACGTAGTTCCTCCCCCAGCCCTCCCGGCCGCCAGACGTGACGGCCGGGAGTGGAGTCCAACGGCGCTGGCGTCGGCGGCCAGTTAGTTGCGTTGGCTCAGCTCCCAGGTGACATTGTCCCCGTGCTGCTGGGTCCAGAAGATCCGCCACCCGTTGTGGAAGGGTGTCGGGACCTTCGCGCCGAGGATTCCGGCCTTCGACGGATCGCCGTCGAAGACATGAATGCCGGTGATCTCGTTGTCGCCGTCGTTGTAACCAGGGCTCGTCAACGCGTCGTACGTCGCCGACGCGTCGCGACCTTCAGCCAGCCATCGGATGGGCGTGCGTGCCGGCGTACCAGCGGCGTGGCCGTTGCCGCGAAGGTCCAACACATACCCGGAGTCAAGCGCGTTGCGCTGCGCGTGCAGTGTGTCGCCTGCGTCCTCCACGACCAGAAGGTCCCGAGCGGTCGCGAATGCGATGTTGTCGAGACCGGTGTGCGCCTCGTCCCCGACGAACACTGGCGACAACTTGCCTGCGTCGGCGTTGACGGCTGACTGAGTCAACCGGAAGACCGCACCAAACGCGCCTGGGAGGGTGCTGGTCGCGTTGGTGTCACCCGTCTCGGTGAAGTAGAACTCCCGGAAGCCGGTGCCCGGACGGAACACCCCGTTCTCGGGGCGCTTGAACGGAGTCGCCTTGACAGCGGCAGCCTTGGCAGTCGCGTCGAACGCTTCGTTGCCGGACTGAACGTCTACCCAACGGGTCGCGAATGACTGCCCGTACGTGTGCAGAGCTGCGATGACCGGCGAGGCAGGGTTGGCCGAGAGCTGCGCGGCCGTGATCGGCGAGCCATCCCTCCGCAGGACTTGCAGCGCCTGCAGGGTGCCTCCCTTGGTGAGGTCTGAGGTGTCGGAGGGCTGGAACCTGTAGACGTAGCTGTTCGGCCGCTTACCGTTGGACACGCTCGAACCGCCGATGTCCTCGACCAGCCAGACGTTGCCCGCCGAATCGTTCTGCACGCCCTCGTATCCGCCGGAACCGAGGGCCCGCAGCCGCCGAGCTTTGCCTGCAACGCTGTCGCCTTCCGAGTTGAGCTTCACACCGTAAACGCCACCCGTTGGTGCCGGGGCCTCGGCCGTCAGCAACAGCTGGCGGGAGAACGGGTCCCAGGTGATGCCGTCAAAAACCGGCAGCGGTGACCCATCGGGTCCGGTGGCGGTGACGAGCGAAACCCGCTTGGCCGGGTCAGCCTCGTCCAGATCGATACGGGTGACGTAGCCTCGGGGGCCACCCTCGTGCCCCTGGTACAGGTAGTGGTGCCCGCCGAACACAAGGTAGACATTCTTGTCCGGCTCCGACTTGTTCGCCTCGTGAGGGTCCTGGGTCAACGGGCCGCCGTTGGAGGTGTTGTATCCGTAGTGGGTCACCCCGTTTGCCGAGTCGGGGTTGGTGAGCGGCAAGCTGCCCCACGCGACCGAAGTCTCCGAAAGATCGGCCGCGAGCACGTTGTCCTCGATCCCCGTCCGCGGATTGGCTGCCACACCGTCGCCGGAGAAAGCATGGTGCCTGGTCGCTGCTGCTGGCGTCGCGATCAACGCCCCGACACTCAACCCAGCAACGATCACGCCGAACAGGGTGCTCTTTCTTGACACTGTCATCGATAGCCTCCACGTACGCAGGCCCGGGTGGCCGGCTTCGCTGCCCAACCTTGCGAGGCCGCGTTTCCTCGCCGCGGCGAGTAGACGGACGTCCGGCATCGATTGCGTGAACAACGGCCACCTTGACGTCCCCGCAGGCGGGTGTTCAGGTGCCGGCCTGGCCCCCCCGCCGAGCTCAGTCGTCGTTGGCCTCGTCGGTCTCGTCCTCGGTCTCGTACCCGAGGTAGCGGACCGCCTCCCCCGACGTGCCTTCGAACGCGACCTTGCCCTTGGTGAGAACGATCCCGCGCGTGCAGACGCGCTGAACCTGCTTGGCGCTGTGGCTGACGAAGACCAGCGTCCGACCTTCGTCCCTCAGCTCCTGGATGCGGGCGAGACACTTCCTGCGAAACGGCTGGTCGCCCACCGCCAGCACCTCGTCGATCAAGAAGATGTCGCACTCGGTGTGCACGGCCACGGCGAAGGCGAGCCGCATGAACATCCCGGAGGAGTAGTGCCGCACCTCGCTGTCGAGGAACTGCCGCATCTCGGAGAACTCGACGATCGCATCGAACTTCGCGTCGATCTCGCTCTCGCTCATGCCCAGGATGGCTCCGTTGAGGTAGATGTTCTCGCGGCCGGAGAGCTCGGGGTGGAAACCGGCTCCCACCTCGATGAGCCCGGCGATCCGGCCGCGGGTCAGCACCTGGCCGCGGTCGGGTGACATCACCCCGGAGATCATCTTGAGCAGGGTGCTCTTGCCGGACCCGTTGAGTCCCATCAGACCGATGCTCTCGCCCTGCTCGAGCTTGAACGAGATGTCCTCGAGGGCGGTGAACGTGCGACTCAGCGGCCGACGCTTGGCAGCGTTGACGGCGAGCCTCTTGATGGTCTGATGGTTGGCGAGCTTGAAACTCTTCGTGACACTCTCGACGATGATCGCTTCCGCCATCACAGCTTCTCCGCGAATCGGCCCTCGAGCCGGGCGAACACCGCCTGCGCGAACCAGACGAACACGAGTCCCAGGACGATCATCACCAGGCCGCGCTCGAACAGGTGGGCCGGCAGCTCCTCGCGGCTCGCCTGTGCGGGGCGGTGTACCGACGGAAGCCAGAATGCCCGGTCGTTGAGCAGCACCGAGATGCAAAGCGGGCTGGACAGGTAGAGCTCGTAGACGAGCTGGTTGGTCTCGCGGAACCTGTCCGCGATGATGCCGAACGGGTAGATCATCGGCACGGTCCAGGTGATCACCGTCTGCACGACATCGATGACGTTCTGCATGTCGCGAAAGAACACGTTCAGCGCGCTGAGCAGCAACGCGACCCCGAGTCCCCAGGCCAGCACGATCGCCGCAGCCATGCCCCCCGCCAGCAACGCGCCGAGGTCCGGGTGCCATCCGGTCAACAGACAGCCGACGAACATGATCACGTACATCGGGACCATGTGATAGCCCGACACCACGATCGAGGCGACCGGGAACATCTCACGCGGCAGATTGATCTTCCGCACCAGTGACTTGTTCTTGACCACCGACTTCGTCCCTGCGGACAACGCGTTGGTGAAGAAGGCCACCATGATCATGCCGCTGAAGATGTGCAGCGGCCTGTTCTCCAACGAGCGCGGTCCAAGGATCAGCCCGATGATGTAGAAATACATCAAGAAGCGGACGGCCGGTTTGACATAGGACCAGGCGAGTCCGATGACCGAACCCTGGTAGCGGACGCGCAGCTCCTTGCGGACCAGCAGCTTCAGCAGGTAGCGCCGCCGAAAGACGTCGAGCAGTCCACCGACCCTGCCGGGGTTGACCATCGGCTCGAGCGGAGCGGCTGACGGGTCGCGAACGTCGACGCTCATTCCTCGACACCGCCGCTCTCGAGCGCCGCACCGTCCACGAAGTGGGGGCGCAGACTGTTCTCGTACATCGTCAGGGCCGAGCCGATCGCCATATGCATGTCGAGGTACTTGTAGGTGCCCAGCCGGCCGCCGAACAGCACATTCGGCTCGGCCTT